>JAJDUQ010000005.1 GCA_022826505.1 Gammaproteobacteria bacterium | reverse complement strand
TAGAGCGAGAGGAACTCGTTGAGGCTGATGCCTTTCTGGAACTGCACCGGGTTGCGGGCCATGGAATTCTCCTTCTCTATCAGTGAATTACATGGCGATATTCTATACTAAATGCCACTTAGATTCGAGGGTAATCAGGTTGTTGATTCTTGATGTAAACATGATTCAAAGTAAGCAGCGGGTGCGCAAGGGAGCAAAGGGTGACTATCCGCTCAACGGTCCTCCGAAGCCTTCTGGCACGCGTCGCTCTGCTCGGACGCGGGTCACGGAAGCTCCGCCGCCTGCTGGCGGGACTCTCCTGCGGCCTGCTCGCGGCTGCCGCGGTCCATGCCAACCCGACCGGGCCGAGCGTGGCCCACGGGACCGCGCAGTTCGCCAACCCTGACGCGAACACGCTCGACGTCACCACCTCGTCGAACGCGATCATCAACTGGCAGGGCTTCTCGATCGGCGCGGGCGAGACCACGCGCTTCACGCAGCCGAGCGCCTCGAGCGCGGTGCTCAACCGCGTCACCGGGTCCGACCCCTCGTCGATTCTGGGTCAGCTCCTGTCGAACGGCCGGGTGTTTCTCGTCAACCCGCAGGGCATCGTGTTCGGCGAGGATGCGGTGGTCGACACCGCTGGGCTGGTGGTGTCGACGCTGGGCATCGGCGACGAGGACTTCCTGGCCGGCAGGTACGAGTTCGACGCAGGCCCCGATGCGGGGAACATCACCAACCACGGCCTCGTCAAGTCCGGCGCCGACGGCGTGTTCCTGCTCGCGCCGAGCATCGAGAACAGTGGTGTCATCCGGACCGACGGGGGTGATCTCGTGCTTGCCGCGGGCCGCACGATCACGCTGACGAGCCTGGACCTCGACGGAGTGCGGGTGGAGGTGCGGGCGGCGGAGGACGAGGCGCTGAACCTCGGCGAGCTCATCGCCGAGCGCGGGGCGGCGGGGGTGTTCGCGGGCTCGATCCGCAACTCCGGGACGGTGGAGGCGAACGCGGTCACGGTGGACGAGAACGGGACCATCCGGCTCGTCGCCCGCAACGACCTCACCCTGGAGGCGGAGGGGAAGGTTGCGGCCGACGGTCCGTCGGGCGGGGAGATTCACATCGAGAGCGAGTCCGGGACGACGTGGGTGTCGGGCGAGGTGTCGGCGCGCGCGAGCGAAGGGTCGGGCGGAACCATCCGGCTGCTCGGCCACCGGGTGGGGCTCGAGGGAGCGACGGTCGATGCGTCGGGACCCGCCGGCGGAGGCGAGGTGCTGGTGGGCGGGGACGTGAGCGGCGAAGGCGAGGTGCCGACTGCGGATTCGACCTTCGTTTCGGCGGACTCGAACGTTTCGGCCGACGCGCTGGACGACGGCGACGGGGGCAAGGTGGTGGTGTTCGCGGAGAGCTTCGCGAACGTGCAGGGCAGTCTGAGCGCCCGGGGCGGCCCCGGAGGCGGCGACGGCGGCTTCGTCGAGACCTCGGGGCTCAAGTCGCTGGCGATTGCGCAGACGCCGGACACCACGGCGCCGAAGGGCGAGGGCGGGGAGTGGCTCATCGACCCCAACAACATCGATATCGTGCCCGGTGGCGGCGCGAACAGCGTCACCGGCAGCGACCCGTTCACGAGCACGAACGACGGCGCGCGCCTCGGCGTGGACCTCATCGTCGCCGCGCTGTCCGGGGGGCAGACGGTGAGGGTGCAGACCACCGAGAGTGGCGGGAACAGCCAGGGCGGCGACATCACACTGAACGCGCCGCTCGACATCGAGCGCACGGCGGGCACCAACACCCTGGTCCTTGATGCTCACCGTCACATCGCTGTCAACGAGGAGATCTCCGGCGCTGCGGGCGGAGCCGTGCTCAACCTCGATCTGGATGCGGAGGGAGAAATATTCATTGACGCCGACATGACGTTGCATGGCGGCGAGTTGCGGACACGCGCCTTCGAAGTGGAGGTCTCCAACGGTGCGCATGTCATCGTGGATGGCGTCGCATGGACCATCGAAGCCGACGAGATCAGTGTCGGGGACGACGGTCCGGGCATCGTGACCGCGCGCAACGGCGCAGAAGTCGATCCCCGCGTCCAGCGAATCGAGGTCGGGGCGTCAGGAGACGGCCGGCTCGTCATCGAGAGCGGAGCCGAGGTAGTCACGGGATATGGCGAGATCCTGATCGGACAGGATGTGCATGCGACTGGTGAGGTCGTCGTGACCGGACCGGACTCGTGGTTCGGCTCCGAAGATCACCGGCTCGTCGTCGGAGACAGCGGCACCGGCGAGCTTGTGGTCGAGAACGGCGCCGCTGCCGGTGCTCGATGGATCACTGTTGGAAACGTTGCTGGCTCGCGCGGGACGGTGACAGTGACCGGCTCGGGATCGTGGCTCGTTGCGTTTGATGATGACAACTCCATCACAGTTGGTCGTGCTGGAACGGGAACACTCCATGTACGCGACGGCGGCCTCGTCGAAACTTTGAATTTCTATGCGGCGAACTCCTGGTCCGGCGAGGTGGTGAATTCTGGTGTCGGCGAAGTGTTCGTCAGTGGAGTCGCGGCTGACGGCACCCGTTCTCGAGTCATCGTCTCACCGGCCTACGGGAGGAACACGGGAATTTGGGCCGACGAAGCGGGCCTCGTTCGCCTGGGGCGCTATGCGGGACAGAGGGGTCATCTGGAGATTCGCGACGGCGGTCTGTTCAGGATCCTCGACGGCGACGGCACCCACGGCCCCCTGATTCAGCTCGCCCGCAACAAGGGCAGTGTCGGAACGGTGGTGATCGACGGTGCGGGTTCGAGCCTCGAAGTGATTCAGAATGCCCCGGCCGTCCATGGCAATCCCGATATCGACCCAGGTCCCAAGGCCTCGCTGGGTCGACGGGGAGGCGGAACCACCACCATTCGCAACGGCGGCAGGCTGCTTGTGCGCGGCGAGAGTGCCGTCGTGCAAGTCGCCTCGGACTTCATCTACCAGAGAAACCCCGACCCGGACACCGGTCCAGTGGATCAGCGCAGCGAGGTGCGCATCGAGTCCGGTGGACGAATGGAAATCGACGGCGAGCGGGCGTTCGTCGTCATCGGCAACGGCGGCCCCTCAGCAGACGGTGTCGTCACCGTATCCGGCCCGGGCTCCACGCTCGTCACCAAGGGGGCCAACAACGCGATTCTGGTCGGAGACGAAGGGACCGGTACCCTCCATGTGCTCGACGGCGGCCTGGTCGATACGCTCTACCTCGACGTGGGTCGCTCGGCGGTGGGTCGCCTCGTCATCCGCGGAGTCGCGTCCGACGGCACTCGCTCGCGGGTGATTGTCTCACCTGCTCACGGCAAGTTCTCGGGCGAATTCGAGAACAGCGGCGGGTTTGCCCGAGCCGGACGCAATGCGGGTTCGCACGGATTCATCGAGATCCTCGACGGCGGCCTGCTTCGGGTGCTCGACGGCAACGGCACCCACGGCTCTGAATTCGATCTTGCGCGCAACAAGGGAAGCGCAGGCACGCTGCTGATCGACGGTGCCGAATCGCGCCTCGAGGTCATTCAGAACGCTCCGGCGGTACACGGCGACCCGAACGCCTTTCCCGGACCCTCCGTGCAGTTGGGCCGGCGTGGAAGCGGGACCACAACCATTCGCAACGGTGGAAGGCTGGTGGTGCGCGGAGAGAGCGCCTTCGCCCGGATCTCTCGCGATTCGATCAACCCGAACTTCCCCGACTCCGATCCCGGCTCCATCGATCAGCGCAGCATCGTGAGCATCGAGTCCGGCGGCCGCATGGAGATCGGCGGAGAGGGTGCGGGCATGGTGATCGGCGATTCCGGCCCAGCCGCCGATGGTACGGTCACTGTGACCGGTGCAGGCTCCATCCTCGACGTGTCGGGAACCGGCAACCGGCTCGTCGTCGGCGACGACGGCGCAACCGGCAGCCTCGAAGCGCTCGACGGCGGCGCGGTCCGCTACGGCGAGTTCGTGGTCGGCGCCAACGGGACCACGAACGTCTCCGCGCCGGAACCGCCCGAGTCACCACCGGAACCCCCGGAACCCCCGGAGGAAGTCCAGGAGCAGGTGGACGCGGTGACCGACGAGGTGCTGCCCGCTCGCGAGCCGACAGCGCAGAGCCAGGCCCGGGAAGCGGTCGAGGCCGAGCAGGAAGCCGAGGACGAGGAAGACGACGAGGACGAGGAGGACGAGGAGAGCGTCGACGCCGACGAGGGCGGCGAGGCGGAGGAGCAGGAAGAGGAGCTGCAGCCGTGCCCGGTGTGACGGTGGCCCGGTGACGCGCAGATGAACGGACTCGAACGCATCTCCCGCCCGCCGCTCGCAGCGTGCTCGATCCCGGTGCCGCTGTCTGGTTCGGCGATGACGCCCGCTCGGGCACGGATGAAGCGCAGATGAACGCACTCGAACACATTGCCCGCCCGCTGGTCGCGTGCCTGGCGTCGGCGTTGCTGGCCGCCATGGTGCCGGCGCCGGTGGAGGCCGAGACGCCGGTGGTGCGCTTCGTGGTGGAACGGTTCGCGGTCGAGGGCGACAACCCGCTGTCGGCGGCGCGCACCAAGGAGGTCCTGGCGCCGTACACCGGGGAGCACGCTGGCGTGGACGGGCTGCTGGCCGCGGCCGATGCGCTGGAGCGGGCGCTCGGGGAGGCGGGGATCGCGTTTCAGCGCGTGGTGCTGCCGCCGCAGTCGCTCCAGGACGGGACGGTGGTCTTGCGCGTCGCGGTGTTCACGGTCGCGCGGGTCGAGGTCCGCGGCGCTCGGCACCATTCGGAGGCGAACGTGCGGCGCAGCGTGCCGGCGCTTCGCGAGGGCGAGACGCCCGATACCGGTGCGATCGCCCGAGACATGGCGGTGGCGAACCGGCTGGGGTGGAAGCGCCTGAACCTGACGTTTCGCGAGAGCGAGACGAATGCGGAGGGTCTGGACGCGGTGGTGGAGGTGCGGGACCGCCGCCCGTGGCTGATCTGGAGCGGGCTGGACAACACCGGCAGCGCGCAGACCGGGCGGCTGCGCTGGTCGCTCGGAGCGGGCGCCGGCAACCTCTTCGACCGCGACCACGGGTTGAACGCGAGCTACGTCACGTCGCCGGGGCACACCGATCAGGTCAGGCAGTGGGCGTTGGGGTACACCGTGCCGCTCCAAGGCGTGGGAGGCACGGTGTCGGCGTACTACGTCAGCTCGGACGTGGACACCGGCCGGGTGCTCGACACCTTCGACGTGAGCGGAGCCGGCAGCTTCGCGGGGCTGCACTACACCCAGGAGCTTCCGCGCCGGGGACGGCTGAGTCACCGGCTGACGGTGGGGTTCGACGACCGCCGGTTCGACAACGACGTGGTGCTCTCGGGGGTCGACGTGGCGCCGCCCGCGGTGCGCAGCCGGCCGGTGTCGCTCGGCTACGGCGCCGAGTACGCGGGCGAGGACTGGAGCGCGGACTTCAGGTTGCAGTACGCGCGCAGCGTGCAGAGCGGGAGCGGCGACGACGACGAGGCCTACGCGCTCAATCGCGCGGGCGCGGCGGCGGGATGGGATGCGCTGCGCGGTGGTGCGACGCTCACGTGGTCGTTGCCGGCGGGCTGGACGGCGCGCGGCCTGGTCGAGGGCCAGTTGGCCGACGAGGCGCTCATCGCGGGCGAGCAGTTCGGTGTTGGCGGGGCGGGCTCGGTGCGCGGGTTCGGTGAGCGCGAGGTTGGGGGCGACGACGGGATTCGAGGGAGCGTCGAGCTGTGGTCGCCGGTCATCGCCCCCACCGGCGCACGATTCCTGGTGTTTGCCGATGCGGGGCGCGTTCGCAACGCCCCGGGCGGCGCGGCGGCGGACGAGGACGCCATCGCGAGCGTCGGGGCGGGGGTGCGCTGGAGCTGGAGGGAGCAGGTGGCGTTGACGTTCGACGTGGGGACGGTGGTGGAAGGCACGGCGGCGCGCGAGGACGGTGCGCGCGGCCATCTGAGCCTGCTGGTTCGGTACTGAGTCGAGGCGTCGGGAGCCGGATGAGATGAGCGCGGTCGGACGACGTTGGGGCGGAGTCGCGGTCCTGGTGGCGATGCTGCTCGCGTGCGCGTCGTGGGTACAGGCGAAGGAGCGCATCGGCACCACGGTGTTCGCGCGCGGTGCGGTGTCGGCGTCGGTGGAGAGCGACATTCGGCTCATCGGCCATGGCACGCCGATTTACGAGCGCGACGTGCTGACCACGGGCGAGGGCAGCTTCGCGATTGTGGAGCTCGAGGACGGGACGGAGATGATACTGCGCCCGAACACGGTGTTCCGGTTCGACGAGTACCGCACCGATGCGGGCGGGGAGAGCATGCGGCTGAACCTGTTCCAGGGGGGAATGCGCACGGTGACGGGGGAGGCGGTGCGGCGTGCGCCCGATGCGTTCGAGCTGCGCACGCCGGTGGCCACCCTCGGAGTCCTCGGCACGGACTTCAGCGCCCGGCTGTGCGAGCGCGACTGCGTGGAGGAGGCCGAGGAGCTGGGCGAGGACGCGGGCGGGGGCCCTGACGTCGTCGGTCGGGTGGCGTTCGTGAAGGGCGAGGCCCGCGCGGTGTCGCTGTTCGGCAAGGAGCGAGCACTCGCCGCCGGGGGGCCGGTGTTTCAGGGTGATACGCTGGAGACGGGCGCCGGGGCGTTCGTGGTCATCGCGTTTCGCGACGAGAGCCGCATCACGCTGCTCCAGCACACGCAGTTCCGCATCACCCGTCACGAGTACGACGCACGCGAGCCCGGTCGCGCGAGCGCGCTGATGCGGCTGCTGCGCGGCGGCATCCGGGTGGTGGCGGGGCTCATCTCGAAGATTCGTCCAGAGGCCTACGAGGTGGCCACGCCGGTGGCGACCATCAGCACGCGGGGGACGCGGTTCGACGTTGTGTGCTCGGGGGTGTGTGCGCAGAACGGGCATTCTTCGCTGACCCCGTCGACGCTCGGCGCACGGGCGCTGGCGGCGCTGCTCGAAGGTCTGGTGCGCACCGCCCATGCGCAGGGAGCCCCGGACGGATTGTTCGTGGTGGTGCGGTTCGGGCGGGTGGCGTCGGAGTCGGCCGCCGGCACGTTCGAGTTCGGTTCGGGCATCACGGCATTCATCGGTTCTGCCCAGGCGGTGCCGCGCACCGATGTTCCGCTGCCGGCCGCGGTGCGTTCGCTGCTTCAGCAGGCGCCGGTGCCCGAAGGGGTGGAGGTGCAGCCGGGGCTGCTGAAGGACAGCTCCCGGCCGGTCGAGGAAGGGGACCTGGCGGTGGCGGTCTACGACGGGAGCGTGACCGCGACGTCGGCGTCGGACCCGGCCGCCGCGGTGGAGCTGAACGAGGGCGACGCGGGTCTCATCGCAGAAGGAGATGCCAGCCGACTCGCGGGCGGAGCGCCGGCGTTCGTGACCGAGGACCCCTACAACGTCAGCCCGTCGGTGGAAGTCGGCGAGGACGGCACCGTGGAGCAGGGAGCGCTCCCGCCCGCGGAAGACGAAGACGCCATGTCGTGCCGGATGTAGCGAGGATGCGGCCTGCGGCGATCTTGCCCGAACGAGGGAACTTGCGGCGACCCGGCGCCCGCGGGGAGCGCCGCAAGGGCCGGTGGTGCGGAAGGTGATTGGCGCTCCCTAGGGGACTCGAACCCCTGTCCCCGCCGTGAGAGGGCGGTATCCTGGACCGCTAGACGAAGGGAGCGTGGTCCGACAGGTATGGACTCGCCTGACGGACTGCTATTATACGTCGCGTCCATCATCGCTCAACAACAAACCTGCCGGGGTCGAACGCACCATCACTCAACCCATCGTCATCCCCCCATCGGAGCACGGAATCTCCGACACCGACATCAGCGGGGGCGCTCTCAAGGTACTCCAGGTCCTGACCGACGCCGGCCACAGCGCCTACTTGGTCGGCGGCGGCGTGCGCGATCTGCTGCTGGGCCTCAAGCCGAAGGATTTCGACGTCGCCACCGCCGCGACGCCGGACACCGTGCGCGATCTCTTCAGGAGCTGCCGGCTCATCGGGCGCAGGTTCCGGCTCGCGCACGTGCGCATCGGCCGGGAGACCATCGAGGTCGCCACCTTCCGCGCGGGCTTCGATGAATCCGCCGCCGACCCGGACCACGTGCGCGTGGACGGCCGCATCGTGCGCGACAACGTCTACGGCACCCTAGAGGAGGACGCGTGGCGCCGCGACTTCACGGTGAACTGCCTCTACTACGACCACCGCGAGCGCACCGTCATCGACTTCACCGGCGGCTACGCCGACGTCCGCGACCGCCGGCTGCGGCTCATCGGCTCCGCCGTTGAACGCTATCGCGAGGATCCGGTGCGGATGCTGCGCGCGGTGCGTTTCGCCGGCAAGCTCGGGTTCGACCTCGACAGCGACACCAGCCGCGCCATCTACGATCTTGCGCCGCTCGTCGAGGACATGCCGCCGGCCCGGCTCTACGAGGAGGCGGTCAAGCTGTTCATGGGCGGGGCCGGGCGCGCGAACTACGAGTTGCTGCGGCGCTACGGCCTGTTCGGACACCTCTTCCCCGAGACCGAGGCGTGCATCGAGGCGGAGTTCGACGGCATCGGCGTCGCCGGCGCCATGGCCGGCAATGCGCTCGCGAGCACCGACACCCGCATCCGTTCGGGCCGGCCGGTCACCCCCGGCTTCCTGTTCGCGGCGCTGCTGTGGGGTCCGGTCCTGCACGATGCCGAGGCCTGCACCGCGCGCGGCATGTCCGACGCCCAGGCCTTCGATGCGGCGGGTGCCGACGCGATCGAACGCCAGATCCAGCACGTGTCCCTCCCGCGCCGTTTCTCCCTCATGGTGCGCGAGATCTGGAAGCTTCAGCCGCGCCTGGTGAACCGGCGCGGCCGCGGCGCGGCGAACCGGCTGCTCGCCCACCCGAGGTTCAGGGCCGCCTACGACTTCCTGATGCTGCGGGCGGAGTCGGGCGAGGAGGTCGCGGAGCACGCGAAGTGGTGGACCCGGTTCCAGGAGGTCGGCGACGGCGAACGCCGCACCATGTTCGAGGAAAAGCGGGCGCCGAAGCGCCGCCGCCGGCGTCGCCGGGGCCGCGGCGCGGCGCGGCCGGAGCCGACCGAACAGCCCGCGATGTGATCTCGCCGCTTCCCGCGGCCGAGTCGAGGCGCTCGGCCCGGGGTAGCGGAATGTCGGATGGGGGCAGGGACAGGTCGGATCCGCGAAGCGTGGTCCGGCACCACACCCCCGGCCGTGCGATGCTCCATGTCGGATGGCGCTGCGCCAATCCGGCCTGCGGGCCGCGACGGAAAACCCCGACCGTCCGTGCATGCGCCGTGCCGTCCGGCCCGGGAGAGACGATGACCGCAAGCGACTTCCGCTACATCGTGGTCGAAGGACCCATCGGGGTCGGCAAGACCACCCTCGCGGGACGTCTCGCCGACAGCCTCGGCGGCGAGGCGCTGCTCGAGGCGCCGCAGGACAACCCGTTCCTTCCCCGCTTCTACGAGAACCCGCAGGCGTACGCGCTGGCGACGCAGCTCTCGTTCCTGATCCAGCGCGCGCGTCAGTTGGAGAGCCTTCGCCAGCGCGATCTCTTTACGAACGTCCGGGTCGGCGACTACATGATCGAGAAGGATCGCCTGTTCGCGGAGCTGACCCTGGACGCCGATGAGCTGGCGCTGTACCGCCAAGTCTACCGGCGGATCGCGGGAGAGGCGGTGACGCCCGACCTCGTCATCTACCTCCAGGCGCCCGTCGAGGTGCTGCTGCGGCGCATCGCTGCGCGCGGCGTCGCGTACGAGGAGTACATGGACTCCCGCTACCTGGAACGGGTGGTCAATGCCTATACGCAGTTCTTCCACCACTACGAAGCGGCACCGCTGGTGATCGTCAACGCGGCGGAGATCGACTTCGCCCACGGCGACGCCGACTACGATCACCTGTTCGGCATGGTGCGCTCGATCTCGAAGGGCCGGCACTACCTCAATCCGCTGCCGTTGTGAGGGCGCCTTCGGCGTACAATGGACGCGCCCGGAGTCCCTGTTTCCCGCGCCGGGCGCGTGGTTCGATGCGGGTCGAGGGCGCGACGCATCGTGCGGCCGGTGGGCGAGAGGTCATGAAGAGGTTCGAGTTGCCGAGCATCATCGGATCGATTGTCGCGGCGGGTATCGCGCTCGGCGCGGTGGTCATCGGGAGCAACGCCAGTCTGCACGCGGAGCTGCGCACGGAGGTGCAGAGCCTTCGCGCGGAGGTGCGCACCGACATCCGCGCCCTGGAGCACCGGCTCGTGGCGGTGGAGCGGCGCCAGGCGCGCACCGAGGGCCTGCTCGAAGGGCTGCGCGACGCGATCGCGGCGCAGAGGCTCCAGGACCCGCCGGCGCGGAAGGAATCGACCTGAGCCTCGGAGCCGGGCTCGTCCCGGCGGCGCAACGCCGCACGCGGCATCGCGTACGAGCCGCTGCCGCCGTGAGGGCGCACGGGAGGCGTGCTTCCCGAACAGGGGTGATATCAGCCTATTGCTGGAGCCACGTCACCAAGCCCGCACCATCGGCATCGCTGGTGGCCTGGATGGCCGAGCAAGCCGATGAGGATCTCTTCATCTCCGCTCTCGTCCACGTTGCGGATCTGGCCGCCCCAGGTCGGAGCACCTGCGGCTACGAGACGTTTCCGAGCCTGGCCTCCAGCGCGGCGATGCGCGCGTCGCGGGTGGCGATGTCCTCCTCGAGACGGGCCTCCGCCGCGCGCCGGGCGGCGATTTCCTCCTCCGTCCGTTCCCACATCTCCTCGTGGGACAGGAGGTCCTCCCGGCTCGCCGGGTCGTGGAACCGCAGCCGGCCGGCCGCGTCGTGGCGTACTTCCAGCCCCAGTGCCTCGCTTCGCACGCCGAGCCCGCCGCCGGACAGCGCGACGCCCGGCAGCGCCCGATATTCCCCCGCGTGCAGGCGAAACCCCCGCAGCCGCGGGGCGAGCCAGTCCCCGGTGGGGTCGAACAGCCAGTACTCCCCAATCCCCAGAGAGGCATAGATCTCACGCTTGCGTCCCTGGTCCTCCGCCCGGGTGCTGCGCGAGGTGACTTCGAGCACGAAGTCCGGCGCCCCGGGCTCCTCCCACAGCTTGTACGACATGCGCTGGTGCTTCGCCGTCCCGAGCACCACGAAGACATCCGGGGCGACCACCGCCCGGGGGTCGCCTTCCTTGAAGTACACGAACATGTCGCCGGCGACGTAGACCCGCTCCTGGTGGCGGAAGTGGGTGCGCAGCGCGGTAATCGCGTAGACGGTGGGCTCGAGCTGGAAGTCGCTCTCCGCCAACGGCGTGCCGTCCGAGCAGGGGTAGTCAACCGGGACCGGGACTGCGGCGGGACGGTTCATCGGGGGGACCTCCGAAGCGCCACGCGGGCGCGGCCGGGAAAGCTCGCAGCGACGGTACCATAGCCGGACCTCGGCAACGGAAGTGGACGGGCAGAGACTGGCGGAAGACCGTCTCTTGCCGCCATGGTCGTACGCCGCGCGTGTCGTAGTCCGGGGTCGCGGCGCCTCGAGTCGCGGATGGATGAGCCGGCGTCGCTGGCGATCGTTGCACTCCCGCTGGTCGACGCGGCGGAGATCGACTTCGCCCACGGCGACGCCGGCTGCGAGCACCTGTTCGGGATGGTGCGCTCGATCTCGAAGTGCCGGCACCACCTCGATCCGCTGCCACTGCGAGGGCGCCTTCGGCGTACAATGGACGCGCCCGGCGCCGCTGTTCCCCGCGCCGGGCGCGTGGTTCGATGCGGGTGGAGGGCGCGACGCATCGCGCGGCCGACAGGCGAGAGGCCATGAGGTTCGAGCTGCTGAGCATCATCGGTGCGATGGTCGCGGTGGGCATCACCCTCGGCGCGGTGGTCATCGGGAGAATCGTCGATCTGCGCGCGGAGATGCAGACCCTGCGCACGGAGGTGCGGGCGGACATCGCCGACGTGCGTACCGACATCCGCGCCCTGGAGACTCGGCTCGCGGGGGTGGAGCGGCGTCAGGCGCACACCGAGGGTCTGCTCGAAGAGCTGCGCGACGCGATCACGGCGCGGCGGGATGAGGATCCGCCGGTGCGGAAGGAATCGACCTGAGCCCCGGAGCCGGGCGCGTTGCGGAGCCATGCCGGCTGCCGGCCGCGCCCTCCCGGCCCGGAGCCGGAGGACGATCCGCTCATGCGCTCGCAGAGCGTAAAGGCACGGACGGAGGGCCATGCGCAAGGCCGCATGGAGCTCGTGGTCGCGGCGCTTCGGGCGCGGGGCATCGAAGCGCGGCTGGAGACCACGGAGGATCGGTCGCGCCTCGAAGGACTCTCGGGCGATGCCCTGATGGAGGCGGCGCTGGCGTGCACGGACGCGGCCGACTTCCGGAGACGAATCCGCGAGTGACGGGGCGTACACGGGCCGCGGTCCGCAGCTCACTTCCCGAACAGGGGTGATATCAGCCTATTGCTGGAGCCACGTCACCAAGCCCGCACCATCGGCATCGCTGGTGGCCTGGATGGCCGAGCAAGCCGATGAGGATCTCTTCATCTCCTCGCTGACCGTGGCCGAAGTCCGGCGCGGCGTGCTGGAGGCGCCCGCCGGGCTGACGAATCAGCCGGCGCCGGAACCGCCGCCGCCATTCATGCGCCGTCGCGCCTCCGTCGCCCGCGTGAGCACATCGGATGGCGTATCGCATTCGACCAAGGCCGCGAGCACGCCGTCGAGCACCTCCTGATCGGTGACGCCATCGAGCAGCGCTGCGAGCCGGTCCGCGGTCTGCGCATCGAACT
>JAJDUQ010000016.1 GCA_022826505.1 Gammaproteobacteria bacterium | reverse complement strand
CCCGCGCCGAAGCTGCTGTCTTGAAGCCCCGGTGGGGGGTCCTCCCGGTCGCGCCGTGTAGTGCCGACCTTTGGGGGTCCGATCACGGAAAATCAATGAGTTATCATCTCCAAATGGGCCGAGTTGGCGAAGTCGGGCTACCGCGGCACCGTGCTCGCGTTCGAGTTCCTGGTGCTCACCGCCGCACGTTCGGGCGAGGTGCGCAACGCCCGGTGGGAGCACATCGACCGGGACGGGGCGGTGTGGACGATCCCGGCCGAGCGCATGAAGGCGGGCCGCGAGCACCGGGTGCCGCTCTCGCCCCGGGCCCTCGCAGTGCTCGACGATGCTGCCGAGCTCTTCGACGGCGCCGGTCTCGTGTTCCCCTCGGCCACCGGGCGGGTGCTGAACCACGCCGCCCTGACCGACTTGCTGCACGGGCTCGGTATCGACGCCGTCGCGCATGGCTTCCGATCAAGCTTTCGGGACTGGGCGGCGGAGTGCACCGACGCGCCGCGCGAGGTGTGCGAGCTCGCCCTTGCGCACGTCAACTCCGACCGGGTCGAAGCCGCCTACCGGCGCAGCGACCTGTTCGACCGGCGCCGGAGCCTGATGTAAACCCGCCCACAAACCCCATAGTTCAAACAAGACGACGGTCACGGTCCATTACCGTTTTCATCCGCTCGCGGGAACCCGCGTCACCGCCGTCGAACACCGCTCGCATCGCGGCGAACCGATCGTGGCTGTGTGCGATTCGCAGGGGAGGCGGTATCACCTTCCGCTGTGGATGACGACACCGGAGGCCGCGCAGTGGGGGTTGCGCGAACGTCCACGCCTGTCGCTCTCGGCCCTGTCCGAGGTTCGCGATCTCATTGCGGCATGGTCCGCAGAGCCGGCCCTACCGGCGAGAGGAGATTGCGATGAGAGACCCAACGCAGGACACGCTGCAGAAGACCCTGATGTTCGAGCCACACCTCCGGGTGAGTCTGCCGGAGGCGGCGCAAGACGAGGCGGTCAGCGTGTTGGGGAGGCTGATTGCGGCGGTGATGGGCGAGACCGATTGGGTCGAGAGCGAGGAAGGCAGTGATGAGTAGCGCCGCGACGCTCAGCGCGGCGCACCTCGAGCGCGCCGCCTACATCTACATCCGGCAATCGTCGGAGTCCCAGGTCCAGAACAACGTCGAGCGTCAGCGTCTGCAGTACGCGTTGGCGGACCATGCGAAGGGACTCGGCTTCCGTGACATCACGGTCATCGATGACGATTTGGGGATTTCCGGCGCTGGGGTTCACCGCCCGGGCTTTGACGCACTGCTCGAGGCCGTATGCAAGGGCCGGGTCGGGCTGGTGCTGTCGATCGAGGCGTCAAGATTGTCTCGAAACGGGCGTGAGTGGCATACCCTGCTCGACTTCTGCGCCATCGTCGGCTGCCTGGTCGGCGACCGGGACCGGCTCTACGACCCGGCATTGATCGATGACAGGATGTACTTGGGACTGAAAGGCCAGTTCAACTAATGGAGTGCACTCCATTAGTTGAATAATGGAAAGCGCCCAGTAATCGAGAGCTGGAGCGCTCCGGCCCTGCGGACACGGCCCGCAAGGCCAGAATCACTCATCATTTCTATTGGGCTCGGGCGTCCTTCAGGATCGCGAGCAACCGATCCGGTGCCTCCTTGAACGAGCCCTTTCTGATCGCCGGGGGGAGCCTTGCGGCGAGCACGTCGAGCTTCCCGATCGGATCGCTGCGCAGATAAATCTCCGTACTCTGGATGCTCGCGTGGCCGAGCCACAATGACACCTTGCGGATGTCGCCCGTCGCCTCCAGGGTATGAGCGGCGCAGCTGTGCCTCAGCAGATGCGGGAAGATGCGCTTGCTCGCCATTGACGGCATCCGTTGCCGGGCGGTCGCGGCATGCAGTCCCAGGCGATGGGCGAAGCCGTGACGGGTCATGGCCTTGCCCCGTGCGTTGAGGAAGAGGTGGTCATAGCCGGTGTCAGGTCGCACGGTGAGCCAGCCCCGCAGAGCCGAGCGGGTCTCCTGCCACAGTGGCAGGACGCGCTCGCGCCGCCCCTTTCCCGTCACGCGCACGGTATCGAGATGCGGGCGTGCGAGGTCTTCGCACATCAGCCCGATCAGCTCCGACACCCTGAGTCCGGCGGCGTAGGTCAGATGCAGCATCGCCCGGTCGCGCACGCCAGCGGCGGTGGTCGGGTCGGGCGCATCGAGCAGGACCCGCAGCTCGTCACGGTTCAGCGATTCGACCATCGCTTCATCGCGACGCTTCATCGGAATCGCGTGCACTTGGCGCGCGAGGTCGAGACAGGCCGGTTCGCGGAACTCGAGGTAGCGGAAGAATGACTTGAACGCCGCGAGGCGCACGTTGCGCGTGCCGATCGTGTTGTGGCGTTCCCGTTCCAGGCTGTCGAGGAAGTCGAGGATGAGTGGCGCGGCGAGCTGCTCGATCTGGATGCGGCACGGGCGCACGCCGAGGCGCTGGGCGGCGAAGCAGACCAGGAGCTGGAAGCTGTCGGCGTAGCTCTGCACGGTATGGCGGCTGGCGTTTCGGTCGCGGGGCAGGTGCTCGCGCAGGAACACGCCGAGGTGGGAGGCGAGCTCGGTCATGGCGAAGCCCTCCGCGCGTGGGCGTGTTCGGCTTCTCGGGCGATGTGGCGAAGCAGAACGGGCGTGGCCTCGAGGTACCAGTAGGTGGACGAGACGCTGCTGTGACCGAGGTAGGTCGCGAGTGCCAGCATATGCCGGTTGGCACTGTTGTCGCGGTCGGTGGCGACGGCGTGTTCGAGCGAGCGCACGGCGAAGCGATGCCGCAGATCGTGCAGCCGCGGTCCCGGCTCGCCGGGCCCGCCACGAAGACCGACTTGGCGTGCAAGCTTGACGAACATACCCGTCACGATGTCGGGGTTGATGGGTCGACCGGTCGAGAGAACGAACACGTGCTCACTCGTGGCGGCGCAGCGTTGTCTGATCGTGAGGTAGCGGCCGAGGGCATCGACGGTGCTGCGATGAAGCGGAACGAGCCTGGACTTCTGGAACTTCGTCTCGCGCACGACCAATCCGTCGGGGGTGATGTCGGTCAGGCGCAATGCGCACACCTCGCAACGGCGCAGTCCGGTGGTGGCCATCAATCCGATGATGCAGTGCCAGGTATGGGCGTGATCGACCCTTTCGGCGGGAGCGACAGCGCGGCCGCCATCAGCGACCTGATCTCGGCATTGGTCAACAGGTGCGGGGCGGGCCTGCGCTGCGTGGTCGGCCCAAGCACATCCCTGGAAGGGACCTCGTGGCGGTCGTCCTCGGCATGGAGCCACACGGCGAACCGCCGGCCGACGCTCAATCGCTTGCGCGCGGCGGCAGACGACGACGCGTCGCAGGCCCAGCCGATCATCGTGTCGGCCACGATGGCATCGTCGCCGCGAGCCATGGCCCAGGCGGCCCACGAGTGCAACATTCGCTCGTTGTTGAGGAACTTGAAGCCGAGATGGCGTTTGACGGCGACGTAACGGTCTACTTGAGCTCGCAGGGTCATCGCACGTCTCCTATCCAGGGCTGCGCTACCTCCAGGAGCATGGGTCGATCGGTCTTTGCGTAGAGGACGGTGGTGTCGAGCGAACGATGTCGCAGCAGCGCGCCGATGACGTCGAGCGACGCGCCTGCTCGCAGCAGATGGGTTGCCGCAGAGTGACGGAACAGGTAAGCCCCTTTGGGCTTGACGTCGTTCATGCCGGTGCGTTTCAGGGCCTGAATGACGATGTCGGTGATCGCGTTGCTTGAGGTGAAGGGCCGATACGGTGCCCTGACGGTGAGAAAGACCCTGTTCTCGCCGATGCGTGGGCGCGCGTGCTCGATGTAGTCCAGCACGGCATCGCCGGCGTCCTGAGGAAGTGGCAATCCGACCTCACGCCTGGACTTGCCGCACACACGTACCCGAGCGTTCTCCCAGTCCAGGTCGCTGAGCTGAAGACGCACGATATCGCCCGCGCGCAGAGCGAGCCGGGCAAGGAGCAGCAGAATAGCCCGGTCTCGACATCCCACCGGCGTCGTGATGTCGCACGAGCCGAGCAGGCGCTCGATGTCGTCGGCGGGAACGTATCGGGGCAACGTGCACAGCCGCCAGCCGGGGCCGGTCGGAACTGCGCCGACCAGCGTCGGCGAGCACTCGCCGCGCGCGGCGAGGAAGCGCAGAGACATGCGCATCGATGTGCCCAGTCCCCGCGCGTGCGACCGGGAAGCCGTTGTGAAGCGGCGCAGCAGCACCTTCCTGACCAATGCCGCGTCGTAGCTCCCGGGGTCGTCGCCGAGCTGTGTCAGCATCGACGCGACAAACCTGAGATGCCTGCGGGTCGTCACTTCTCCGGTACCGCGATGCCGGCGAAGCCATTCACCGAACGCTGCCAGACCCTCATCGACGTTCTCGTCCGTGGTGGTCGATACCGGGCTCGGCAACACACCCCGAGCGGCGAGGAATCTTGAGAACAGCTCGACGGGATAGATGTACCGTGCACCGCTGAGGCGTTTGCGCAGGCTCTCGAACGGCCCCGGACAGACGCAGTCGTGTTTGACGAAGCGGCCCAGCACCTCGGCATCCATCCGCTTCATCGGGATGCGCGACTGGTGAAGCCATACCAGGACGTGGCGGCAGGCGCTCCGATAGCCCATGAGCGAATCGGGCGCATAGCCCTGCGCCGCGCACTGGGCCAGGAACTCCTCGAGCAGGCGCAAGCCCTCGTCGAGCTCGCCCGGATGCGGGATGCGTCCTGTTTGCTCGAAGAATCGAACGAGCCTGAGCGCTCCAGAGACGAATTGCCGGGACCGCCCGGCAAGCATCTTGCGACGCTCGCGTTCCATCCCCGGACACCGGCAATCGTGACGGCGAAAGCGTCGCAGCACGCCATCACCGATCAGGCCGGTCTCGATGTCCTGCTGGTCGAGCCAGACCAGGAAGTGATGCGCCGACGCCCGGAGGCAACGGATCCGGCGTTCAGTCAAACCTTCCTGCTTCAGCTGCCCCGCGAACGCTGCAAGACATCCATCGAACGAGTCCTGACTCGCTCCCGATCGTGGACTGCTCGTGTGAAGAAACTCCATCGCTGTTCTCCTCTCGTCATCGAATGGCGGAGAGGAGAACGTATAGAAATGGTAAGTGATTCTGGCCTTGCGGGCCGTGTCCGCAGGGCCGGAGCGCTCCAGCTCTCGATTACTGGGCGCTTTCCATTATTCAACGAGATGGAGCTGGCACTGTTCCGCCAGCGTTCACTGGAAAGCCGCATGGCGATGGCGCAACGCGGCGAGCTGTGGACCACGCTGCCAGCGGGTTACGACAAGGTCGAGCGCCATCGCATCGAGATGACGGCGGACCAGCGACAGCGTGATGCGATCGATCTGGTGTTCCGCAAGTTCCGCGAGCTTGGCAGCATCCGGCAGGTGTTTTTCTGGTTCCAGCGCCACTCGGTCGAACTCCCGGTCCGCGCTCCCGGGCAAGGCTTGGTCTGGAGGGTGCCGGCCTCGTCGAGGCGGGTCGCCCAGATTCTGACCAACCCGATCTACGCGGGCGCCTATGCCTATGGCCGGAATCGACAGGAGACCGTGCTCGACCAGGGCCGTCGACGTGTACGGCGCCGCATCGCCAAGCAAGACCCGCAGCAGTGGACGGTGTTGCTTCGCGAGCACCACGATGGCTACATCACATGGGAGCAGTTCGAGAGGAACCAGGAGTTGCTTGCCGAGAACATGACAACGGTCAGGGGCGCGGTGCGCAACGGCCCGGAGCTTCTCGCGGGTGTGTTGCGCTGCGGGCATTGCGAGAATCGAATCCAGGTCCGTGACAGCGGCAAGGCGATTGTCTATCGGTGTCAGGGTCCGAGGAACCGGGAACGGGCGAAGTGCATCAGCTTCGGCGCGGTACGCGTCGATGTGGCGGTGGGCACGGCGGTGATGGATACCTTGCAGCCTCTGGGTATCGAAGCGGCGTTGGCGGCACTGACAGCGCGCGAGCGCAACGACGACGCGGCCATGCGGTTGGCGCAGTCGGCGCTGGTCGAAGCGCGCTATCACGCCGAGCGGGCCGAGGCGCAATTCGATGCGGTGGAGCCGGCCAACCGGAACGTGTTCCACAACCTCGCCCGCAAGTGGGAGGCGTGCCTGTCTCGGGTCCGGGACTGTGAAGCGCGGCTGCAGGCGCTCGAGGAGTCAAGGGACCGACAACGGGCGCTCACGCCCGAAGAGCACGATGCCTATCTTGCTCTGGGCGAGGACCTGCAACGGGTCTGGAACCATGAGAGGACGCCGCCGCAGTTGCGCAAGCGTCTCCTTCGCGCGGTGCTGGTCGAGATCATCGCAACCATCAAGGGCCGTGAGATCCACCTGCTGTTGCACTGGAAGGGCGGCGACCACTCGCATCTGGTGGTGCCGCGCAACCGCACCGGCGAGCATCGGTGGACGACCGATGCCGAGACCGGGGCGCTAATCGGCGAACTCGCCCGCATGCTGCCCGACGAGTTGATTGCCGGATTGCTCAATCGCCTGGGCAGAAAGACCGGCAAGGGCAACAACTGGACGAAGAGCCGGGTGTGCAGCTTCCGCTCAGCACGGCGCATCGGCGTCTATCGCGAGGGTGAACGTCAGGAACGCGGCGAACTGATCCTGTCGGAGGCGGCCGACCAGTTCGCGGTCGCTCCTATCGTCATCCGCCGGCTCATCCACTCGGGCGTCCTTCCGGCCCGTCAAGCCTGCAAGGGCGCACCGTGGATCATCGACAAAGAGGCGCTCGAACTGCCAGAGGTTCTTGCCAGACTATCCAAGCGCGGTCCGTTGACACCGCACCCGAATCAGACAAGTCTCGATTTTCAATGACATAGCGAGGTAGGGATTGTGAACATGTCTTCATGGCCGACTGGGCCGCGTACGTCGCCTGACCGAGTCCGCCGCCAGCGGGTACACGCCCGGCGGAGCCGGGCGTGTACCCTTGAAGTGCGCAGGGCGGCTTCTCGCTCGATCCGCTGCTCGCGCTGGCCGCGATCCATCGCGTCTCAGGCGTGTGTCACGTGATCGTCGCCCCGCGATTCGGGCAGATCTTATGTGGAGTTCCGTGAAGCCACGACGTTTGCCGTCAACGACTTGAGTGTGCGACTCCACATAACTACGCCCCAACATACACCGACGTGATCGAGGCTCGACGATGCCCGAGCTCCTCGGCAATCGTCCGCCGCGCAACCATGTCGATCCGCCGCCTCGCCCCCGTGAGCGTTCGCCGTGGCGGGCCGCCCGCCGCCGGCGCCTTCCAGCCCGTGAGCTCCTCGTACCTCTCGAGGGTGTACGCGTGGCGAAGTCCGTGCATGCGGTACAGGCCCGCCTCCCGCGTCTGGCTCTCGTAGATCTTGAGCTGCTGCCGGTAGTTGCGCTCGGACGGGATCAACGCGCCGCTACCCACCAGGCGGCGCGCATCGTCGAGCAGTCGGCGCTGCGCATCGTTGCGCACCGGCACCTCGCGCGGGCGCCCGCCCTTGGTGGTCGAGCCCTTCAGCCGGATGCACCCGCCCCGGTCGTCGCGCGCGGGCCTGAACTTGATCGCCTCCTCCCTGCGAAGCCCGAACGCCGCCTCCAGGCGC
>JAJDUQ010000134.1 GCA_022826505.1 Gammaproteobacteria bacterium | reverse complement strand
AGCCATTTCGAGACCTCCGCCAGAATCTGTTCGCGGGCATGGACCCGCGCTCGGGCACGGAACCGGACGTTTTCGAGAGGCTGAACGGGGGTCACGAGCTCGCTGGTGGGCACCGCCAGCGACTTCGCCAGCAGGGCAAGGGTCCCAGCCCGCGGGACCACCACCCCGCGCTCAATCTTCCCGAGCGCAACGCGCGAGATTCCGGCACTCCCGGCCAACTCTGATTGGGTCAGTTGTCGGTCCAGCCGCAGCCGAGCGACGTTCGCAGCGATGTGTGCCTCACCTGCCATCATCCGGCCCCCTCTTGACAGCGTGTGCTGCGAGATTATCATTATTCCACTCTTTGGAGAAATGAATCCTACTGAGGCTTCTGTGGCACAGGAGACATCGAAATGGCCTCGCAACACGACAAGACCGCTACGAGACTCGCCCGCAAGGAGGGTGTCCCATACAACCGAGGCAAAGGCCCGGACGTCAACGGCAGCCGCCGCGCCATCGAGGTCGAGACCGCCAGGACGGCACGGGACGGACTCCGGCAGCTTCGAGGTTTCCGGAAGCCGGTGTACATCGCCGGCGCGGATGCCAAGGCGACCGCGGCTGCCTTGAAGGCGACCCAAGGCACCACCGTGGGTGTGATCAACTCGCAGGGAAAGGTCGTAAAGCCTTCGACACGCCGCCGATAGGGCGACGATCATGCACAGAAGATGGTGACTCAGGGGAGCTTTACTTCGGTCACGACGTTGAGCAACTGATCGCCGCGCGAGGAACCGTGCGACCCAGCCCTCGCGACTCGGCTCTGCCTTACGGCATCGGTGTGCAATCGGGTATCGTGGCATGATGGAAACGATGCTTGGGTCGGCAATCCGCCAGGCGCGGAAACGGGCAGGGCTCACGCGGTCCGAGTTCTCGAAGCGAGCCGGGATGTCCTGCTCCGCCATCACGCGGTATGAATCCGGCCATGCCCACCCAATGCTCGAGACCGCCCAGCGGCTGGTTGAAGCCTGCGGTTTCGGTCTCCGCGTCGAGGTTGTCGCTGTAAGTCCGCAGCGTCAGGCGGCGGTGGACGCAGCGCTTGCGCGCAGCGTCGAGGACCGGCTGCGAACCAACGACTCCTTCACTGCTCTGGCGGCCCAGCTTCGCCGTGAGTGACCCCAATGCTCCACCGCTCGACTCCGAATCGCTCGTAGGCCTTCTGGATCGGCGTGGAGTCGCCTACGTACTGGTTGGCGGACTCGCGGCAGTGGCGCACGGTGCGACGCGCGCGACGTTCGACATCGACATCGTGCCGCGCTGGGAGACGGACAATCTCGATGCACTGGCGGGCGCCCTGCGCGTTGCGAATGCCCGCCTTCGCGTGCCGGGTGCTGAGAGTCCGGTGGAAGTGCCGCTTGACGGCAGCACGCTCAGTCACTACGAGGTGTCCACGCGGCGGACGGACTACGGCGACATCGACGTCGTGGTCGGGACCCCGACAAGCACCCGCAGTCAACTCGCATCCTTCGATGATCTGGCCGCCAAAGCCAAGGCGCGAAGCGCGTTCGCCGTGGTGATTCTCATCGCCGACCTGAACGACATCATCGAGTCCAAGGAAGCACTGGATCGGGAGCCCGACCGGGCGGCGCTGCCCGAACTCCGACAGCTCCGTGATCGGAGCCAACCGACGTGAAGCATGGGAGTACGGAGATCCGGTGACAATCATGCCAGCAGACGTCGATCCGGCATAACCTGGCGGAGAAACTCCTCGACCGGCACGCACCATACGCCGCCGATGCGCAAACGCTCCGATCCGCGATAGAGCACCGCCGTCTCTGCCACGGGATAGTCCTCGCGAAACGCCCGCAGTGCCCGCAGGTCGGAGGAGTGCACCTTCCGGGCATTCTTCACCTCGAACGCCTGAAGCCCCGACTCCCCGTAGACGACGAAGTCGACCTCGGCCCCCGCGCGGGTTCGCCAGTAGAAGAGGTTCACGTCCTGCCGGGAGTATGCGGCCCACGCCCGGAGATGCTGAGCCACCAGCCCCTCCAGTGCCTGCCCGTCGATTTCCTCCGGGCGGTCGAGTGGCCCCTTGGGCCGCAGTGAGCGGAACACGCCGGCGTCGAACAGGTAAATCTTCTCGTGAGTCACGGTGGCGCGCCTGGCCCGCTTGCGGAACACCGGCAGCCGGAACGCCAGGAGGAGATCCTCGAGGATGCCGACATACCCGGCGACGACCTTGCGCTCGACCTCGCACTCCCTGGCCACCGCGGAGACGTTGAGTTGCGCGCAGTGGGAGAAGCTGATGGCTTCCAGAAACCGGGTGAAGGCGCTGATGTTCCGAGTGAGACCCTCCGCCCTGACCTCCTCGTCGAGGTACAGGCTCGCGTAGGCGTCGAGGACGTCCCGAGGATCGGCCGCGTCCATCACCAGGGGCAACAGCCCGGTACGGAGCGCACGGGCGAGTTCGAATTCCGGCAGCTCCGCGGCCATGAACGGATGCATCGTCCGATGCACGGCCCGGCCGCCCAGCAGATCCACGCCACCGCGCCGGAGCTTTCGCGCGCTCGAACCGGTGAGGACGAAGCGTGGCGGCGACGGCTCCTCCAGAATGGCGTGAATGACGGTGAGAAGCTCGGGGACCCGCTGGATCTCGTCGATCACCACGGTCGCCTTCCCAGGCGAACCCGCGAGAAGATCCCGAAGACGCTCGGGGCGAGCGCTCAGACTGCGATGCAGCGCCGGATCGAGGAGGTCCAGATACAGGGCATCGGGGAACTGGTCGCGCAGCCAAGTGGACTTGCCCGTTCCGCGAGGGCCGAGCAGGAAGCAGCTCCGGTCTGGAATGTGGAGAAATCGACCTACAAATTCCATTATGGGTCGCAAAATGGAAAGTGAAGTTCCGATTTTCTCCCCGATGGCGGCCGCTGGTCAAATGGACGTCGCCTGATGGCGGACTGGAACTGGAGTAGGATATTCGTACCCTGAACCGCAAACGGATCGAATCCGATGAAGGACATGGTGACTCTCGAAGAGGCAGTTTGGACCGATCCGGATCGCATGAGCGGAACCCCATGCTTTCGTGACAGCCGACTTCCGGTGCAGCAACTCTTTGACTGGCTGGCTGACGGCGTATCCCTTGACGAATTCGTTGAAGAGTTCCAAATCGATCGGCGAGCGGCCGAAGCGGTTCTGCGAGTGGCTGGTGCCCGGTACTCGGAGGGGATCGAGGAGACCACCACGCGCCGCCGTCCATGACATCGCCCTGGCCATACGCCAGACCCCGCTCGGGGAGCATCGGCTGGTTGCGATCGACCCATGACTCACTGCCTGCGGTGTCTGCGCCACTCATCGATTCAAGGATGAAGGCGCCATGGCACTGAACCCCATCGCCTACACCGAGAACGTCGTCCGAAGCTTCCTTCGCTACCAGCTCACCGCCTACCCCTTCGCCGACCTGCATCTCCACTCTCAGATGCGGAGGCTCCTTTCGCTCGACGAGACCAGACAATCCCCGCTCCTCAAGGGGCTCTACGTCAGCCTTTCGCGCCCGTTCCGGCAGGGCGCATCGGTGGTCTCGCTGGTCGCCGAAGGGCTGCTCCATCCGCATCTGGGGGATCGGATTCCGCCGGAGATCACCCATCTCTACAGCCACCAGGAACGCGCCATCCGCGCGATTGCGGAAGGCCGGACCACCCTCGTCTCCACCGGCACCGGGGCCGACAGGTCACGGAAGTCGAGATCCTTGCGTGGCTATCCGGTCTGCACGGTATGCGGGCAGAGCGTCTCTTCGTCTCCTCCGAACGCCAGCGCGAGGAGGTTCGCGAAGCCCACGCGGAGCGATGCCGCCGTCCGACGGAAGCAGTCGGTTTCTACGCGGACGTGACGGCGGGCGCCGTCTCGTTGCCCGCATGCGACGACGCCACCACCGCCTACAGCGTACTGGAAGCGTTGCGTTTCGGCGCCGCGCGCGTGCTCGACATGCACATGGCGCGTACTGCCTGTTCGCGAGCCCCGTGACGGGTACCCGACAAGGGAGGACGGTACTCGTCCAGTTGCGTGACGAGATCGATCCCGACACCGGCGAGCGATACACGGTAAAGCACTATCGAAGCGAGAAGACCGACGAAGGGGATGGATGGCGTCACGTCCGTATCCAGCTCGAACCCATCAACCCCGCCTTCATGCCGATCGAGCTCAAGACCGACGACGAGGGTTCGGTCGCGGTGGTGGCCGAACTGGTGGAGGTCATTGGCTCCGAACCGCCGTCCTGATTCGCAGGGGTATCGCCGGTTCGCGATCCTCCCGCTTCGTCGTGCCCGTAAGTGCGGGGCGCTCGCCTCACCCATTCAAGCGCCCGCACCCGCCGGCCATGTTGCGAGCGGTGGCGGGGAACCACGCCAGTTCCCTGCCTGCGCCGTCAGGCGAAAGGGCTGCCCGCACGCCTACCAGGGATGCTCGCGGCCGTTCCAGGTCCAGAATCGACCGTGGCGCGATGCGTCGAGCTCTGCCATCACCCGACGGATGCCTCGCGCGCTCTCCTCGACCGAAAGGGTGGCGGAGGAACCGCCCATGTCGGTGCGAACCCATCCCGGGTGGATGACCACCGCGAGGCAGCCGGCCGCCCGCCAGTCCCCTTCGACCGCACGAAAGCGATCGTTGAGAGCGGCCTTCGAGTCGCCGTACTTGCCGAGGCTCCTCGCCGAACCGCGGCGTGCGCCCACCTGGCTCGAGATCAGCGCGATTTTCTTCTGCTCGCTGCGCTGCACTGCGTCCATCAGCGCCTCGGCGACCTCGATTGGCGCCTCGGCGTTGATGCGATTGACCGTTGCGGTGCGCATCCATGTGCCGTAGACGCCGGCGTTGTGGATGAGCACGTCGACCGCCTCGCCCGCGAGTGCGGCGCCGAGCGCTCGTTGCTGAGCCCGGTCGGTGACCTCGATCTCGTGGATGTGCACGTCGCCGCTGATCTCACCGAGTGCGCCGGGGCGTTGCGGGGTGCGGGTGGTGGCGTGCACGCGCCAGCCGTCGGCCGCGTATTGCCTGGCAAGCTCCAGGCCGATGCCGCGACTTGCCCCGATGATTGCAGCGGTAGGCATGACTGTCTCCGTCTCCGTCGACGCCGTTGTCGAATGGCCGTGATCTCCATCCAGGTCCGCAAAGGGCCGCTCGCAATGCGGGCTTGCACGGATTCAGGGCTTCACTGCTCGCCTCGCGTCGCGCCTCCGACGCGAGAGCTCTGATGCTGAAGCGATCGGCGCTTCATCGCGAACGCGTCGATTTCCACCACCATCGCGTCGTAGGCGAGTGCAGGCAGAGGAATGCCGGTGGTGGCCGGACCGGGTTCGGCGAAGTACGAGGAGCGGATCGGCAGGTTGGCGTGGAGGGCCTCCGCCCCGCATCCGCCCGCGTACATCGCGATCAGCTTGCACACGTCGCCGTAGTCCGCCCCGAGCTCCTTCAGGATGGTGCCGATATGCACCATCGCCTGGTGGGTCTGTGCCGACAGGTCGTGCGGATGCACCGCCCGCCCTTGCTTGTCGAGGGAGACCTGTCCGCCGAGGAAAATCATCTCCTCGCATTGCAGCCCGTGCTTGTACGGCAGGTGCACGTGCCAGTCCCAGAGCGATTCCGGCCACACATGCCGGCGCGGAAGCCGGCTTCCATCCTCGCCCAGCATCGCCACCACCGAAAGCTTGACCCTGACCGCCTCGTCGGCGTGGCGCGGGAGGGGAATACCGGTGGCGGCGGGTCCCGGCTCGCGGAAATGGGCAGCGCACGCGAGGGCGGCCGGTTCGAACTCCGCAATTCCTACGTTCCCGGCGTACCAGCGGTTGAGCTTCACCACGTCGTCGTAGTCGGCGCCGAACTCCGCGAGAACGTCGCCAATCTGCTCCGCCACCTGCCGGGTCTGGGCCACGATGTCGCCGGGGTGCAGCACCGTCCCGGCGGCGTCGACCGGAGACTGCGCGGACACGAAGATCATCCTGCCGCTGCGCACTCCCTGGCGGAAGGGCGAGGGCAGGGGCGACGCGGCGCTCGCGTCCGCAAGCGTTCGGGGCGTCCGCTCGCCGTTCTCGCGGCGCATCGCGTAGCCTTCGATCTCCACCTGCAAGCCTTCGTAGGCGAGGTACGGCACCGGCACCGCGGTGACGGCGGGGTGCGCACCGGGCGGAAGGCACTCGCCCACCGACGCGAGGAATCCGGCTTCGTCGACGCTGCCGTCGTTCACGTAGAAGCAGAGCAGGGTGACCAGATCCTCCAGATCGCAGTCGAGCTCCTCGAGCACCCGGGCGAAGTGAGCCATCGCGCGCTTCGTCTGCGCGGCGAGATTGCCTGCGTTGCACACCACCCCATCCGGGGTCAGATCCACCTGGCCGCCGACCCACACCATTTCGCCGCAGCGCACTCCGTGCTTGTGGGTCACGCGGATGGGCCAGTTCCAGTGGCCATCCGGCCACGCATGTCGTCTTTCCATGATCGGTGCTCCGTGTCTGCACATCGCTCCTCGCGCAGCCATTACCGCTCCGGCCGTCGCCGATGGCAAGCGCTACCATCGAGCTCATGGTGCGCCAGCTCATGAGCGAAGAGATGCCTGAGTTCGTTGGTCCGATTCGGAGGTGCCTCCAGCGGCTGGAAGTGGTCTACCGGTCGATGGAGAGCACGCTCGACCCAGAAGTCAACCAGCGTGGCCGAACACCGCTCGCGATTCTGATCGCCACGCCCCGCGTCAGGCCCGCACCCCGTCGATTCCGGAACGCTCGTCGGATGCAGCCTCCCGATCGCCGGGGGCGGTCTCGTCGTCCGAGGCGCTCGCCTCCATCCAGTTCACCACCCGGTTCGCGTCAACTGCGCCCGCGGACGTCGCAGGCGCGACTCGCTGCAACGTCAGACGGCGACGATCCTCGCCGGTCAGTCGTTCCTGTTCGTCGATGTAGCCTTCGTCGGCCAGCCACTGCTCGAGCTCGTCGATCTTGCGGGTTCTGAACCCGCTCAGCTCACGGGTGCGCAACGCCCGGACGAATGCTTCGCCTTCGCCCCCCTTGCCTGCGGCGAGGTCCGCGGCACCGTCGATGAAGGCGTCCGACACCGCACCGGACTGCTCCAGCACTGCTCGGTCGACCGGCCGGCCCCGGCCCTGACGCCACAGCTCGACCCATGTCCGTACGACTCGGCACCGTAGCAGGAGACGGTGGCGCAGATCGCCGGCGGGCAACGCGGCCGGCGCGGCGTTGCTGGTGAGCAGGCCTTCGAGCTGCCCGAGACCGGCGACGCGCCAGGTGTCCATCAGGGTGTGGAGGAGCGGCAGGTCGTCGCGGAGCAGGTGGAACAGGTGGATGTCTCCTTCGGGACCGTGCGGGTCGAGCCGGGGACGCACGCCGAGGAGGCTCGCGTATGCCTCGGCGCTCCGGCCGTCCGGAGGAGGCAGCGCCGGGGGCTCCTCGACCTGGTAGTCCTCCGTCGCGAATTTCCCCGACGGGAAGCGCACCGCCGCCAGGTCGATTACCGGCGGTCCGGACCCGGTGGCCCGCTGCCACAGCGCGGGCTCGTGCCGACGGGCGGAGAGATAGAAGATCTGGCGTCCGTGGCCTTCAGCCCCGCCCACGATTCCGACTTCAGCGCCCGAATGGACGCCTCCCGCGTCCCCGGTCGCGGCGAGCCGTTCCAGGCTCTGTGCCATCACCGCGAATCGTTCTTCGTCGCTTGTGGTCAGCGCCTCGTCGAGAAACAGCGGCAACGTCTCGCCTCCCTGTTCCTGGGTCTCGATCCAGGCCAGACGCACCGCGAGCAGCAACTGCATGCGGGTCCCCGACGAAAGCTCCGCGAGCTCCCTCGCGGTTTCCTGTCGAGCATCGTGAGCAACAAAGGTTCCGTCGGCTCGAAGTCGGAGCTCGAAGTGCCGGGCGGTGACCTGCGCGAACACTTCCCGAGCCCGGCGCAGCACGGTCGGTTCGTGCTCGGCCTCGAACGCCCGTTCAACCTCGTCAAGCAGCGTCGTCGTGGCCACCGCGAGCAGCGCTTCCTCGCGCTTGTCTTCGAGCGCCTGCCTCGCCTCGCTTGCCTTGGCGGCGGCCCGCTCGAGTCTGCGATCCGTCCCGGCGTCGTCCAGCCGGGTTCTGAGCGTGGTGTGTTCCTGGATCAGGCGGGTATGCTCGGCGGCCTCGACGCTGGACGTCTCCAGGTCCGTTCGCAGGCCTTCGCGTTCGCCCTGGTCGGCCAGGGCGACGAGATCGGGCCGCTCCTCCAGCCGGGCACGGACCAGCGCTTCTTCGGTCTTCGCCGTGTGCAGTGCAGAGCTCGCTTCCTTCCATAGAGGGAGCTGTTCGATCCGGGCGGCGAGCGCGGCCCGATCGCCGGGTTCGACGCGGGACCGGGCAAAGAGGCTCTCCACCGCGCTGTCGATCTCCGTGCTCCGCTGCTCCAGAGACCGAATCGTGGACTCGATGGTGAGAATTTCGTCGCGGGTGCGATCGGCCGCAACGATACGTTCTCGCAGATCGGCGAACGCCGCGCGCAGCATGACCACGTCCGATTGTCCCGCAGGGCCTTCCAGTCCCGGTGCATCAGCCGCTCGCCACGGTCGGAGACACTCTCGGACCAGTCGTTCGGTGCCGGCAATCCTTGCGTCGAGATCATCGAGACGGGCACGCTGCCGGACACACTGAGCACGGATCCGGTCCCATTCGCCGCACAGACGGATGAAGCGCTGAAAATCCGCCACCGGGAGGGTGGGATCGAACCCAATCCTGCTCGCGAGGGCGGTTCGTTGTTCCTCCAGCCGGTCAATCTCGGCGTCCGTGTCCTGAATCTGGAGCCTGATTCGATCGGAGCTCGCCGCCCCCGTCTGTTGCAGGGTCAGCTCGTTCAGCCGCACCTCGACCACCTCTCGCAGGTGCTGGCGGACGGTCTGCTCATTCCACTGTGGCGGAGGCGGGAGGTCCGTCTCCTTGAATCTGCGCATGGCCGTGGCGGTCGGCGACGGCGCGGCGGATCGCCGTGCGCGCATCGCGAACAGCGCGGCGCCGACGGCAATCAGGGCCACCACGGCACCGGCCAGCGCGAGCAGCGCGCCTTGAACGAGGGCGGTCAACGCGGCGAATGTTGCTGCGGCCACCGCCAGCCAGGAGAAGAGCCGCGGCCATTTCGTCGACGACCGGGGCCGGTCCGAATCGGCAGCGATTCCGGCGAGCCAGGCACGCAGCGATTCCGTGCCGTCGCGGTGACGTTCCAGCTCCGCGGTATCGGGTGCCTGTCCTGCGAGCGAGAGTTGCTCCTTGAGTCCGGTGCGGCGAGTCTGCGCGGAAATCAGTGGCTGCGCGATGCCTTCGGCGCGTCGGATGGCGTCGGAGTCGAGCTGTGGCGGCACACCCTCGGAGTTGAAGTGCGCGAGCACGTCGCGCAGTGCGGCGTCCGCCTCGGCCATCGCGGTCTTCGCGCTCTCGCGTTCGACCGACTGCTTGTCGAGCTGGCGCAACCGCTCTTCGGCCGCGCGCACTTCCTCGGGCGCCGGGGCCGCTTTCGCCAGTCCGGTTCGTGCCAGGCGGGCCCTGGCGGTCTCCAGATCGCGGTGCCGGTCGCGCAACTCCTCGCGCAGACCGCGAGCCCGGTCTTCGTTCTCCTCCAGTTGCTCGAGCTCATCGCCTCGCAGGAGGCCTGTCTCCGGTGGATACTGTGCAAGCGCCGACTCCCGCTCCTTGCGGGCGTCCATGGCATCGGTCAGTGCCATCGCCTGCTTCAGGTGCTCGGACCGAATTCCGGCCAGCGCCGCCTTCTCGATCTGCCGCTCGAGGGCGGGTAGTCCATCTTCCTGCTGCTGCAATCGGAGATAGTCGCGTTCGACGCCCCGCAGCGCCCTTTCGGCCTCGGCCAGAGTTCTTGCCTCGTGCCGGGCGAACATGCGCCCAATGTCGATCCTGGGCTGGTGCAGATCGAAGTTGCCGTGCAGTTCGCGCCGCAGGCGCTCGGCCAGCGCCCGGTCGTGCGCGTCGCTTTCGTCGAGCAGGTTCTCCACGGACAGACGAAACAGCCCGACCTGGTCCGTGCCGGGGAGCGCCGGCCGGGCTGCGACTTCGCCGTTGCGTCGCCAGACGATCTGGCTACCGTTGCGGCTCACTTTCCAGCGTGTGTCACCGCTGTCGAATTCCGCTTCCAGGGACAGGGCCGGCGGGTCGCAGACGTGGTTCTCCAGAAGGTGCCGGAGCGCCCGTGCAAGGCTGCTCTTGCCGATGGCATTGGGACCGGTGACGACGTTGATGCCGGCACTTGGCGGCTCGAACGTGAACCCGGGCTCGATGCCCGGCAGTGTGTTGATCGCAAGCCTTCGCAGGCGCATCAGTCGGCGTCCCGCCGGTCCGGGACCTGCTCCAGCAGACGGTCCAGAGCGCGAATTCCGGCGTGCCGCAGCCATGTCACCGGATCCGCCGTGTCGTCACCGGACCCCAGCCCGCGCCAGACCGCCTGCGCGCACTGCCCGCGCAGGCTCCGCCGGGCCTGTTCGACCAGTCGATCGCGCTCGGGGTCCCCGGCCGGACGTTCGAGCCAGAGCAGACGCGTCGCAAGCAGACCCACCGGATCCTGACGTCCGGCAAGGTCCTCCAGATCGATTTCGGGCCGGGTGTCCAGACGGATGCTTTCGATGAAGTACCGAGTCCCGGCCGCTCCGGTGTGGGTATGTTCCCGATCCTCCCGGGAAAGCAGCTCGAGAGCAGCGTTACCGAACCCGGTGCGACCGCTCAACGTCACCGACAGACCCACCGCTCCTGGAGCACGCGGTAGCGCGGCCATCCGTCGGTCCAGGTCGGTGACCGCAGCCAGCAGCCGCTCCCTGGCCTGAAAGGGGTCGGCAATGCCTTTCAGGTCGATGTCCAGTACCTCCCACCGCAGCGGCGCAAGGGGAACGTGCTCGACGTCTGCGATCCGACCATCGCCCACGGTAATCATCCAGGGGCCGCGAGGACCGGATTCGCTGCGGTCCATGCCGGTCAGGCTGCCCAGGTACCCGTTGGGAGACGCCGCGCTCAGCGCATCCGGCTTGTGAATGTGGCCGAGCAGCCAGCCGTCGAGCCCGGCGCGCGCGAGCTCCGGCCGCGAGGTCGGCGCGTAGGGGGAATCCGGGCCGGCGTCCCGGTCGCAGTGCAGGAGGCCCAGGTTGATGCCCGGAGCCGGGTCGGGGGAGTCGCATTCAAGGGGACTCGAGAAGACTCTGGCCTGCGGAAACGACCAGCCCCACAGCGTCACCGATTCATCGCGTTCCTCGATTCGGCAGGATTCCCACCGTCCGCCTTCTCCCAGCAGTCGGAATCGCGGGATATGGCGCACAAGTCGGGGCAGCACCTTGACATCGTGGTTGCCGGCGACGCCGATGACGTCGATGCCCGCGTCGGCCAGGGTGTTCACGCCGCCTTCCAGCGCCCGGTACGCCTCGAAGAAATCGTCGTCCCGATCGACGACGTCTCCGGCGAGCAGCACCGCCGTCACGCCCTGGTCCACCGCGGCGGCCACGGTCCGGCGCCACGCTTCGCTCGGGCCGAGCTCCGACGCCTGCAAGTCCGGCGGCAGCCGCGACGGTGTGCGGCCGAGGTGAATGTCGCCGACGGCGAGGATCTTCAACGTCGAGCCCCGCACACCCTGGCGTTTCGCCGCACGGCTCCCTGGTTCGTTGCCACCGAATCGGACTCCGGGACTGTCATGTCCGTGCTCACGCGTCGCTCTCCCAGCCGGCTGCAAGCCTGTGTCAGTCGCCGCCGGGCGTCAACCGCGCTGGTCGCTTCGAGCCTGCGCGCCGTGATTGAGCCGAGTCCCCTTCCGGCGTTTCCGGTCGTGGGGCCGGAGTTCGTGTCGGGCTCGCCGCACGCGCCGGCACGCGCAGACCGATCTGCACCAGCACCACCGCGCCGATCACCAGACCTCCTCCGAAGAGCTGCACCGCACTCATGCGCTGATCCAGCAGGAACGCGGCGAGGACGATGGCCCAGACCGGTGCGCTGTTGTCGATGATTGCGGTCCGCATCGGGCCGATCATCTTGACCGCCACGAAGAGCAAGGTGCTGGCGACCACGTAGAGCCCGGTCGATGCCACGAGAAGCGTCCAGCCCTGATGGGTGCGCGGCCACTCGAGGTTCACCGCGGTGAGCGAGACGAGCCCCACGATCGCCGCCGCGGTACACGTCAAATAGAGCATGAGAATCCTCCGGTCCACGCCGCGCATCGTTCGATCGCTCACGATGAGCACAGCCGTGAAGGCAATCGCCGTGAACACGGCCTAGGCGACGCCGCGCCAGTCGATCGCGCCCTCCGGGGCATGCAACGCCAGCGTGAGGCCGGCGAATGCGGCGAGGATCGCGAAGAGCCGGTCCAGGGTGAAGGACTCGGTGCCCATCAGCCAGCCCGCGACCGCGACCATCAGCGGGTAGGTGTACATGATGAGTATGGCGAGCCCCACCGGTATGTACCTGATGGAGGACAACAGTCCGTAGAGGTCGGCGCAGAACAGCACTCCGACCACCACGCATTGCAGAGCCTGTCGGGGCGGCAGGATCGGCGATACGCGTTGAACCGCCAGGGCAAGCCCCATGATCGCCGCGAACGCCAGAACGCGTGACAGGTTGACGGCGTGAACATTGGCGCCGTCCTCGTAGATGAGTGCGACCAGGGTGATGCCGGTGGCGAAGACGATTGCCGATGCGAATGCGACCGCGCTGCCAGCGCCCGGGATGTAGCCGGGGGGCTTCATGTCCCGTCGAAGTGTAGTCGGGCCGGTTCCGGCTCGGTGTCGACGCCACAGAGAAAGCAGACCGTTCGGCGGGGCAACCGGCCTCCGCCGCAGGCGCCCGACGTCGAGGGAGCGAATCGAAGCGGAGATTGCAGCTCAGCGGCAAATTTCGATGCCGGCGGGCACCGGTGACTCCGGATGTGTGTGCTATTGTCGCGGCCGCAAGGTTCCATCATCGGTGACCGTGCGAAGACCACTGCCGCGGCGCCCGAGGAAGCCCTCGCACGTGAGTCGGGATTCGAGCCGTCCCGCCGATTTCGCAAGGTAACGTGCAGTTGCTTCAATTCTTCGAGACCCAGGCATGAACCGGATTTCCAGCGCCAGGGTGCATGCCACGGCACGCCAGCACGGCGCGATGGATCACAGCACGCCGCCCTGCGACCTCGACGAGGTACGCCGCTACCGGCTCGGGCGGATACGCAGCGCCCTCGTCGAACGCGATCTCGCCGGCATCATCCTCTACGACCAGCTCAACACCCGCTACGCGGTCGACTCGACCAACATGCAGATCTGGAGCCTCCACAACGAGGTCCGTTACGTCTACGTGCCGGCCGAAGGCCCGGTCGTGCTCTTCGAGTTCGGCGGCAAGAATCTGCTCGGCGCAGGCATTTCCACTATCGACGAGATCCGGCCTGCCATCGCCTTCTTCTATTTCGGTGCCGGATCCAGGCAGGCGGAACAGGCCCGCAAGTGGGCCGCGGAGATGGACTCCCTGATCCGCGAGCACAACGGCGGGAACCGTCGCATCGCCATCGACCGCATCGCGCCGCAGGGCGTCTTCGAGCTGCAGCGCCTCGGCTACGAGATATTCGACGGTTTCGAGGTGATGGAGAACGCACGCGAGATCAAGTCCGCGGGCGAGATCGCACTCATGCGTCAATCCATCGCGGTGTGCGAGCAGGCGATCGGGCAGATGCGCGAGGCGATGCGGCCCGGCATCACCGAGAACGCGCTCTGGGCCGAGCTGCACCACGGCAACATTGCCGGGGGCGGCGAGTGGATCGAGACTCGCCTGCTCTCGTCGGGGCCTCGCACCAACCCCTGGTTCCGGGAGTGCTCGATGCGGGTCATCGAGCGCGGCGACATGGTGAGCTTCGACACCGATCTGGTCGGCCCCTACGGCTACTGCTGCGACATCTCGCGCTCGTGGGTATGCGACGCGAAGCCGAACGACGAGCAGCGCCGCATCTACGCCGATGCCCACGCCCACATCCAGCACGACAAGGCGCTGCTGAAGCCGGGTCTGTCGTTCCGCGAGCTCACCGAGCGGCTGCTTCCGCTGGGCGACGAGTTCGTGAAAGGGCGTTACGGCGTTGCCATGCACGGCGTGGGGCTCTGCGACGAGTATCCCGCCATCCGCTACCCGCAGGACTGGGATGCGGTCGGCTACGACGGCGTGTTCAAGGAAGGCATGGTGATGTGCGTGGAGGCGCTCGCCGCTCCCGCCGGCGGCCGCGAGGCGGTCAAGCTCGAAGAGCAGGTGCTGATCACCGCGAACGGATTCGAGCAGCTTTCCACGTATCCGATGGAGGAAAGCTGGCTATAGTGCGCATGTCTTGCGACCGCACGGGCGGGGGTCCGCATCCGTCGGCATCGGCCGTGGCCGGGCGCGTCCCTCCGGATGCCTCGATTCGCGATCACCTTGCCGTTGCCACCGGCTCCGTGCCCTCCCTCGCTATCGCGGGGGCCAGGGGTGCCGCTCGGAGAACCGCGGGTGACGCCGGCGGCTCTCGGTGGAATGCATGCCTCGAGCGGTCGAGGTTTCAACCGACATGTGCGGCGGAACGATGACCTGTCCCCGGAATTGGAAAGACTCCGACGTCCGATGATGACCGAGCGCATGGAACTCGAATCCAGGATCATGGAGTGGCTCGACGAGCTCGCGGAGTGCAGCGAGGATCCCGCCGAGCTCACGCGTCGATACCTGACCCGGGAGCACGCCCAGGCGGTCGAGATCATCATGCGTCTGATGCGTGAAGCGGGGATGAGCGCGCGGCTCGACGCGGTCGGCAACGTGGTCGGAAGCTATCCCGGGCGCCGGCCCGGTGCGCGCCGGCTCATCCTGGGCTCGCACCAGGATACGGTGCGAAACGCCGGCAGATTCGACGGCGCGCTCGGTGTACTGCTGCCGATCGCCTGCATCGGTTCGCTGCATGCTCGTGGCGAGCGGCTCGACTATCCGATTGACGTGATCGCGTTCGGAGACGAGGAGGGGGTCCGGTTCCAGGCGACGTTGCTCGGCAGCCGGGCCGTCGCTGGTGCGCTCGACCCGGAGGTGCTCGATGCCGTCGACGACGACGGGGTGCATCTTCACGAGGCGATGCGCCGGTTCGGGCTCGATCCCGATGCGACCGGCGACGCCGGCTATGACCGCGACGAGGTCGCCGCCTTCGTCGAGGTGCACATCGAGCAGGGGCCGGTGCTGGAGGCGGAGGACCTGCCGGTCGGAGTGGTGACCTCCATCGCCGGCGCCACCCGGCTTCGAGTGGAGGTGATGGGGCGGGCGGGGCACGCCGGGACCGTCCCCATGAACCTCCGGCGCGATGCGCTGGCGGCCGCGTCCGAAGCGGTGATCGCGGTCGAGCGGATCTGCCTGGAGATTCCCGGCACCGTCGGCACCGTCGGTGTGCTCAGGACCGTCTCGGGCGCGGTCAACGTCATCCCGGGCGTCGTCGAGTTCACGATCGACGTCAGGGGAGAGAGCGACGACAGCCGCCGGGACGCACTGGCTCGCATCGACGAGGCGTTCGGGAAAATCGCGAGCCGGCGGGGCGTGCTGTTCGACAGCGTCCCGACCCACGAGACCGGAGCACGGCTGTGCAGCCCCAGGATCATGCGCCGCCTCGGCGAGGCGATCGCGGCGGAAGGATTCGAGGTGCGGAGGCTGCCGAGCGGCGCCGGTCACGACGCCATGGCGATGGCGGACCTCACCGAGATCGGGATGCTCTTCGTGCGCTGCAAGGACGGAATCAGCCACCACCCGGCGGAATCGATGACCGCGGCCGACGCGGGAGTCGCGGCGCGCGTGCTGCTCCGGTTTCTGGAGCAGTTCGACTCCGAAGAGCGTGAGGGTACGGACCGGGAGCAGCGCGCCGCCTGAAGGCGCTGCAACGCCGCCGCCCCGGCGTATCTTGCGAGCCGTCGCCGGGAAGTGAGTCCGCTTGTCTTCGCAAGACGAGCAACGCGCCACTGCCTGCCGCCGGCGGACAACGACGCCGTCGGTCGCCCGCGGGGGGACGAAGACCCGCGATTGTCCAGGCGGTCGGATGACGGTCCTGCCGCATGCGGACGGCGGACGGCGGGCGGCGGACGGCGGACGGCGGACGGAAGCGCGCGCCTGAGGGTCGGCACGCGGCGGATTCCCCTCACGCCTCGCCGGTCCGAGCCATCCGCGTCAGGCTTGCGTTTCCTCGGACCGATCCGTGGCGGGTGGCGGCGTGCGCGAGAGGGCGGAGATCTCCGCTCTCAGCTCGGGGGTCATGCCGATTGATACCGAGTCGAGGGATGCGCGGAGCTGCTCGAGATTGCGCCCTCCGATGATCGGCGCGGTCACCCCCGGGTGCGCGCCGACCCAGGCGACGGCGGCACTCACGGGATGCAGCCCGCGATCCTTGCAAAACGTGGCGAACCTGGCCGCGACCTCGTGCATCCATGCATCCCCGTAGCGCGCGTTGTACATCTCGTTGTCGTGCAACCGGCCGAGGTTCTCGCCACCGCCGGCGTATTTTCCGGTGAGCAGCCCGCCGCCGGTGGGGCTGTAGGGAATCACCGAGATCTCGTGAGCCTGGGCCATCGGGAGGATCTCCACCTCCGCCTGGCGTTTCACCAGGTTGTACATCGGCTCGATGACCTGGAGCCGAGCCCAGCCGTGACGCTCCTGGGCGGCGAGGGCATCCACCGTCTGCCATGCGGAGAAGTTGCTGGCGGCGGGGTAGAGCACCTTGCCCGAACGGACGAGATCCTCGAGCCCGCGCATCTGTTCCTCGACCGGCGTACGTGTATCGAACTGGTGCAGGAACAGGATGTCGACCCGGTCGGTGCCGAGCCGTCGCAGGCTCGCCTCCACCGCCCGGGTGACGTGGCGCCGGGACCCGCCGCGGGCGTTGATGTCGTCGCCCTGCGGGTTGTAGCACTTGGTGGCGATGACCAGCTCGTCGCGATGTCCCTTCATCAACCGACCGAGCATTCGCTCGGACTTGCCGCGGTTGTACGTATCCGCGGTGTCGATGAAGTTGATGCCCCCGTCGCGGCACGCCGCGTACATCCGGGCCGCAGACTCCTCGTCGGCGTCGCCGCCGAACGGCATGGTGCCGAAGCAGAGCTGCGAGACCTGCACGCCGGTGCGGCCGAGGGGTCGATACTCCATTGCCATGCGCCTCCGATGTCGATCGCGGATTCGTCCGGAAAGCAATCTTCGATGCTACCAGCGTTCTGATCGAAGCGAGTGCCGCAAGCAGCCGAATGCAGGCCGATGAATTCCCGCTCCTCTCCATCGCGGGGTACAGCATCCGAGATACGCGTCGGCAGTCGAAATTGCTACGGTTTGCTGAATCGCGCGCGGATTCGACGCAGCCTCCGCGCGTGTGTACGAAACTCTCAACCCGTGAGGGGTTTAGCATCACGGATCCGTGGGCACCGGGCGAGGGCGATAGGATGGCGCACTTCGCGAGATCCTCGAAATTCTCGTGCCGCTGTTCGCGAGCATCATGGCCGACCACCCAGATGAGGACTGGGGCAAGATCTCCTATCCCGTGCAGGAGGACATCCGAGAGGATCGCCGCTGAACTCACCGCGAGTCCCGCGATTAGAACAGGCGTAGTACCCTTTGTGGGAGTCCCGAGAGGAACGCCTGACGGTCCTGCAGAGAACCCAACCCGCGTGTCGCTGGGACGGGATGGCTGGGATCGGCGATGATGCCCCGGAAAGGACAAAGTGGTGGGAGAAATCGGGGCGACAGCGAGAACACGAGCAGTCGCGAATGACGTTGCATGACCGGCCGTTCCAGAAGGCCCGAGGGGGTCGTAACGGCGAAGCGGAAGGGAAAGGCATTGAGCGAACAGACCGAGTACCGGATTCAGGAAGGAACGGGTCGAAGGATGATGGAAGTTGGTGGCCGGAGTCCGCACCGGAACGCATCGGAACCGATTCAGATGGTCCGCCACGCCATCCGAGACGTGCCCAAACTCACGGTCTCGAAACGACTACGAAGACCGCCGCCAAAGCACGATCCGAGCAAGGAGTACCAGTTCCGGTATCGGGCCAAGAAGCACAGCTCGCTGCCTCACGTGGTCAAGTTCTCGGGTGGTCGTTCGAGCGGCATGCTGCTGTTTGCTCTGCTGGAGAACGGACTGCTCGATGCGTCCCGAGGCGACGTCATCGTGTTCAACAACACCTCCGCCGAGCATCCGGATACCTACCGGTTCGTTCAGGATTGCATGCTCACCGCGCGCCGTTACGAGATCCCGTTCTTCCAGGTAGAGTTCCAGACGTACGAGGACGCCCGACAGGGCGAGTGGACGCGGCTGCCGACGTACCGACTCGTCAACGATCAGCCGAAGTCGGCCTCGAACGACGAGGGATTCCACTGGCGAGGTGAGGTCTACGAAGAGCTGCTCTCGTGGACGGGCTACGTCCCGAACCAGTTCAACCGTATCTGCACGAAGCACCTCAAGCTCGAAGTCACCCGCAACTTCCTCAAGGACTGGCTGGCGTCGAATGCGACGATTCCCCGCTTGGGCCACTACGGCAACGGCTCACGCATCGACCCCGATTCGGCCTACCGGCGGCACCTGAAGAATCAGGGTGGAGTACCGGAGGACATCTTTCTGGGCAAACGGGCCTACGCCTGGAGTCGGCCTCACTTCCGCCCTGAACAGCACTACCGGGACTTCTACCCGGAATGGAAGCCGTTCGAGAACGAGGCGCTTGAGGGCAAAACGTTCGGCGACAAGGCATGGTTCGGCAAACGGGGGGTGGAGTACGTCGCCTTCATCGGCCTGAGAGGCGACGAGCCGCACCGGATTCAACGCGTGGAAGCGCGCAACGACACCGCAGCCGGCTACGAAGGCGAGCACGTCTACATGCCGCTCAACGACATGGCGGTGACCCGAGACGACGTCAACGCGTTCTGGGAACGCCAGAACTGGGACTTGGCGCTCCCGAAGGACACGAGCCTGTCGAACTGCGTGTACTGTTTCTTGAAGGGAGCGGCGAACCTCGGCGCCATCCACGCCGGACTGGAAGATGCCCCGGACACCGAGGTGCCGGGGTTCGGACTGCTCGCTGACACGCCATGCGATCTGCGGTGGTGGATGAGAATCGAGGCGCTGTACGGCCGAGACCTGCATGCCGAGAAGCGCACAATTCGGAGCAACGCGACTCACATCGGGTTCTTCGGAAACCACCAATTCGCCTACAAGGAGCTTTCCACCGGACGAGACCTCGGCGCACTGAGCGAGTCGCTGTTGCCGTGCGACTGCACAGAATGACCGGCGCGCCCGTATACCTGGATTATCAGGCCACGACTCCCATCGATCCCTCGGTGCGCGAGGCGATGATGCCGTTTCTGGGGGATCTGTTCGGCAACCCCCACTCGAACGATCACAGCTTCGGTTGGGAGGCGGCGAGCGCGATCAAGGACGCACGGGCGAGCGTTGCAGCCTTGATCAACGCGGACGATGACGAGATCGTGTTTACATCCGGCGCCACCGAATCGTGCAACCTCGGTCTTCGGGGAATTGCGAATCGTTCGGGCAACGGTCAGCGCGATCGGATCGTAACGCTGGCGACTGAACACCCGGCGGTGCTCGAAACGGTCCTGGATCTGGGGCGCTCGGGCTTCGACGCCATCGTGTTGCCCGTCGCCCCGGACGGCATCCTGAACCTTGGCCTTCTCGACGACGTGCTCGACGAACGGACGCTCATCGTCTCGGTGATGGCGGCCAACAACGAGATCGGGGTGCTCCAGCCCATCCCGGAAATCGCGGCTCGGTGCCACGGCGTCGGCGCGCTCTTCCACACCGATGCGACCCAGGCGGCGGGGCGGATTCCGATTGACGTCGATGACTGGAACGTCGACCTCCTGAGCTTGTCCAGCCACAAGGTCTACGGACCCAAGGGCGCTGGTGCCCTGTTCGTGCGCTCCGGCGTACAGCTCAAGTCGATCATCACGGGAGGATCGCAGGAGCGAGGGCTTCGAGGAGGCACCCTGCCTCCGGCGCTCATTGCCGGATTCGGCGCTGCATGCGAGGTCGCCATGGAGCGACAGGAAGAAGACCGGGCCCACATGGAAACGCTCACGAGGCGTCTGTACACCGCCCTGCTCGACGCCCATCCGGCCTTGCGCCTGTTCGGACACGCCGAGAAGCGGCTTCCCGGAAGTCTCAATGTCGGCTTCCCCGGGCTCCCGGCCGAGGAGGTGATCCGTAACATCTCCGACCATCTCGCCGTATCGAGCGGCTCTGCGTGCGCGTCTGCAACATCGGAGCCGTCCCGGGTGCTGCTGGCATTGGGGCTCGATCCGGAGGTCGCCGCAACAGGGGTTCGCATCAGTCTGGGTCGCTTCACGGCGGCGCAGGACATCGACCGTGCTATTGCAGCACTGTCCAAGCTCGCACCTCTCGCTCAACTCGATCACGGAGCCTGATCACCATGCCAAGACGTGCTCCCGACCTGCGCTTCGGCCCGGGAACGAGCGGCGGCTTTACCCCGGCCGGGGTGGCAGCCTTCGACAATCTTCGGCCTGCCGCGGTCGTGCGCGAACTCATCCAGAATTCCCTGGACGCCGCACGAAATGCCGGAGTCAGCCCCGCCATCGTCCGGTTCCGATTGACCCGCGTGCACCGGGACACGGTCCCCGGAATCGAGAGCTACGAAAGGGCGTTCGACAAGGCGGTGCAGACTCAGGAGACGATGACGGGCGGGCCGCTCGCCGGTCAGGCGCAGCTCACCGCAGAGACGATCCGCAGCGCGCTCGCTCAAGACGAGCTGGACGTGCTCTGCGTTCTGGACAACGGAGTAGGGCTTGACGAGCAACGCATGAACGCGTTGCTGAGCGACGGGATGAGTGTCAAGGACGGCGCAGCGACCGGAACCTACGGAAACGGACACTCCACCGCCATCCCCGCATCGGATCTTCGTTACCTGCTCTACGGTGGCCTCACCGAAGGCGGACACAGAATCGGTGCAGGCCACGCCGTGCTCGCTTCCCACTACGAGACAGGAAAACGACACCAGCGATCCGGAGACGGCTTCTACATCCGGGATTTCCAGGCGAGCCACGAGACCCTCTACGACTACGCGACCGGCCGACAACTCCCCGGCTTGATCGCGCAGGCGCTCGACCTGATCGAAGCCGAGGCGCCACACGGCACGGCCGTCATCATCCCGTCCTTCAACCACTTTATCGAGGAGCAGGGCCTGTGGCCCATGGTCTCGCACGCGGCGTCGGCCAACTTCTTCGTCGCCATCGAAGAAGGAGACCTGGTCGTCTCGGTGGAGGACCATCGTTGGGGGACGGACGAAGTCCCGTGGGCTCTGGACCGATCGAACCTCGCAGAGGTGCTCGACAGCCATCGAGACAAGCGACGAGCCGCAGCATTCCTCAACGGGCGGCGGGCGTACGAAGCTCACGGCGTCTACCGAACCGGCGAGCGACACCTCGTGGAGACCGATGCCGGCGCGATCGAAATCCGGCTACGCGAGAACCCCGAAGGCATCACCCGTGTCGATCTATGCCGCAACGGCATGTGGATCACCGACAGAATTCCCGGGGTGTCGCAGAGCTTCGCAGATCAAGTCCCCTTCCATGCGGTCCTCTCGCTCAATGCCCTCGATGGGCGGAATCTGCACGATTTCATCCGCATCGCCGAAGGTCCGCTGCACGACGCCATCACCATCAAGCGGCTCCCGGCGCCCCAGCGCAAAGCGTGCCGAAGTGCGCTCGGGGCGATCACGCAGTGGATGCTGCGCAACACGCGAGCCGTCAAGTCCGACGCCTACCTGTCGGACGACTTCCTGACGCTCGATTTCGGCGACGCAGGCGGCAAGGGCCGAGGGAAGTCCGGCAATGCGTTCTGGGGTCTGCCGGTGACAATCCAGCGCAGCCCGGCACGCGAGCGTCACCTGTTCTCCACCTCGGGCGAGCCCGAAGAAGGCGCCCCGTCGGGGGAGCCCCAGGACGGAAAAGGGAGCGACGCTCCAATGGGGGACCGCCGCCGGGCACGGCCCTCGTTGCCGGCGTTCTTCCAAGCGGCCTCGTGCCCGGCGGGAGAAAGCCGTCGGCGGATCCGGATTGAATGTGAAAAGGGCTGCGCCGATGCGCAGTTGCGCCTCATCGTCGACGAGGCGCTGGACGCTACCTGCGAGCGCCCGGGACAGGACCCGTACACGCCTGCGGTGCTCGACAACATCACGATCGACGCGAAGCCTGCCGGCGACAAGGACCTCATCCGCTGGGACGATCAGGTGATCGGCGTGAGATTGGGCGATCTCGCCGAAGGCGCGTCGGTCGAGATCGAGACCGACTACCGGCTCTGCGGAGACTTCAGCGATCTGTCGGATCCGTCGCTGAGGGTCGAGGTGTTCAGGACGGAGCAAAGCGCCGAGACAAGCTCCGGCGCCAACGGTGGTGACGGACAGGAGGTCGAGCCTTGAGCGAGCCATACACCATCGAAGCAGTGGTTCCGGGACCCTCCAATGCGGTGCGCTCCCACGACCATCCAATGCTCGAGTCCGGGAATCTCTCGTTCCCCAAAGGCCGCTACCTCCTGGATTTCCACCCTGGAGAGGACCGGTCTTCCTATGTCATCAAGCACCGAATCGAGGGCGCCGCGCTGATCGAGCGCCTGCTGGAGTCCGGTAGGGCTCGATACGCTTGCATCGTCTCTTCGCCGATCTCGTCGTATCGCCACACGCATCTCTCGAGCGAGGCTCGGCACGAGGTGGGCTGGAATAGCGACGATCTCGGCGACCCGCCGCTCTTTACGCCGATGATCCTCTGCGTCGAACCGCAGACCATCACTGTCGATGCGGATCGAGATGGCGTGCACCGGATCTGGAACAAGCAGCGGATCGACCTCCGCAAGGGCTCACGCCTGGCACTCGGCAGCGTCATTCAGATCCAGTCGTCGATTCTGCAGCTCCTGTCGCTGAATGAAGACAAGCACCTTGATGAGGGCCAGTTTGTCGTCGATGTGAAGGAGGAGCCCTTCCGCTTCCACATCAGGCTGAGCACGGGGCTGCACCGATTTCTTCGCTTCCCGAAGGACCCCGCTCGAAACCACATCATGACCCACATCGTGACCGTCTGCCTCGCACGGCTGCAGAAGGACTACGCCAGCGACGACGGGGATACGGGGTGGCAGTCGTTTCGCAACCTCCGGGCTCTGGCCGACTATCTTGAGCACAAGGGACATGAGCACTGGAGCGACCCTGATTTTCGTCCTGAGGGAGTCGCAACGGCGCTCTACCCCCACGTCCTGCCCGGCCCCGATCCCGAGGCGGGGAGCGACGCATGAACGCGATGGACGGCCCGTTCAAGGAGCTGAGCGACACGGAGTACGCCACGTTCAGAAGGGAGCTGCTGCGGGTCAAGGGAAGCGAACGGCAAAGGGAGTTCCTTGGAATCGTCCGGGACACCGATGCCTTTCTGGATCACGTGTCGGCCATCGCGACGGAGGGCGTGGTCGATGTGGCGCTCGCCACCGAGCCGATGACCGAGAGCGAGTACAAGGACCCGCCGGCCGACACCGAGCAAGCCCTGTACGTTGCCTGGTCCTCACTCGCGCCTGCGGTCGCCTGCCGCTCCACCTTCTGGGCGAACCTCACGATCGAGCACATTCGGGCTGGCCGAATCCAGTCCGCCTACCTCGCCGCCAACGGCGGCAACCTGCCGGGCGGTGCCGAGCGCATCGACTTCGCCCTGGACGAAGAGAAGGGGCAGGGACCGAAGCAGATCGACGAGTGTGTGCGCACTGTGCTGAGACGCCTCGGGGGCTTGCGCGAGGTGCGTGGGAACCGCTCGATATACGTCGACTGCCCGTTCGCCCGCGCGTGGTGGCGCGAACGCTTCGCAAGCCAAGCGGCAGACGGCGACCCGCAAGTCGCATCCAGCGTGCGTGCAATCCTGCGCACGAATCAGACGTATTGGGAGAAGCTGATTGACCGGATCGTGTTCAGAAACTCGACGTTCGGGTCGGAGAACATCCGCAGCGCCTTCCTCAGAGTGCTCGCCCAGTTCGTGCAGGCCGATCCAACGTCGGATCTGACAAGCTCGGCGAGCCTGCAGCGACTCTGCCGGCGCGCCACGACGTACCAGGGCGCTCGGGAGCTCAGCATCCTGAACGACGGTGAACTTGACGCCCTGATGGAAGCCGTCGTCACCGAGACATGACGCAGCCATACGACAAGGCGTGAGCCCCGCTATCAGAGGTGGGTCAACCCGAGTGAAGCCCCGGCGGGGCACCAACGACACCGACGAGAGAGCCGAAGACTTCTCGATGGTGCCACTTCACGGAATCCTGGATCGGACCTGTCCGTTTGAATCGATCGATCGCTTCGGGATCGATGCGAGCGCGATGGGCTTGACGAATGGCAAGGTGGAGGCGTTTCTCGCCGGCGGGGATGGATCGCATCGTCATCGTGACGGATGGACTGTCGCCTTCGCCGGACCATCGGCTCGCGTCCGACTTCGAACGTTCCCGGCTCGGCAGCAGCCCGCGTGGACAGAGGCAGACCGGACGGCGACGGGGGCGCATAATCGGCGAATGCCGGCGAGACGAGACGGCGAGGAAGGCACGGATGAGCACGGATCTTCGAGCGAGACAGGCGGCCAGACGCAGGCTGCCCATCGGCATCCAGACTTTCCGCACGATCCGCGAGGAAGGCTGCTACTACGTGGACAAGACCCCCTTCATCGAGCGGTTGCTCGACCGAGGTACGCACTACTTCCTCTCGCGCCCGCGGCGCTTCGGCAAGAGCCTGTTCCTCGACACGCTGAAGGAGCTGTTCGAGGGCAGCGAGGCGCTGTTCGAGGGGCTCGCCATCCACGGCCGGTGGGACTGGTCGGTCCGTTATCCGGTGCTGCGTCTGAGCTTCGGTAGCGGCAACTTCAAGGCGCCGGACTATCTGCACACGAACCTGATGGCGCAACTTGCCGCCATCGAGCGGCAGGCCGGGGTGGGCTCCGCGCACTCGAGCGCCCCGGAACGTTTCGGCGATCTCATCGAGGCGCTGCACGAGCGGGCCGGGCAGCGGGTGGTTGTCCTGGTCGACGAGTACGACAAGCCGATCCTGGACGCGCTGGAGGCCCCGGAAGTCGCGCGCGCCAACCGCGACTACCTGCGCGGACTGTACGCGACGGTCAAGGACCGCGACGCGCACGTGAAGCTCACCTTCCTGACCGGGGTGAGCAAGTTCTCCAAGGTGAGCCTGTTCTCCGGGCTCAACAACCTTCTCGACATCACCCTGGACCCGCGCTACTCGTCGCTGTGCGGCTACACCGAGGCGGACCTCGACACGGTGTTCGCACCGGAGCTGCCTGGCCTCGACCGGGACGAGATCCGGCGCTGGTACAACGGCTACGCATGGCTGGGCGAGGAGAAGGTCTACAACCCGTTCGACGTTCTGTTGTTGTTCGACAGGCGCAAGTTCGGCGCCTGGTGGTTCGAGACCGGCACTCCGACGTTCCTGCTCGACCTCATGCTGGAGCGGGGGGTCGGGTCTCTGGACGTGGAGAACATGCTCGGTGGCGACGCGCTGCTGTCCGCCTTCGACGTGGACTACATCGCGACCGAGGCGCTTCTGTTCCAGACCGGCTACCTGACCATCCGCGAGGCGCAGTGGCGCGTCGGGAAGATGGTGTACCGCCTCGGCTACCCGAACCACGAGGTGCGCCAGAGCCTGAACGAGAGTCTGCTGAGCCATCTGACGGGCGATCCGGCGAAACGTGCGGAGCACGACGCCGGGCTCCACGACCTGCTGCTCGCCAACGACTTCGCCGCACTGGAGACCCTGTTCCGGGCGTTCTTCGCCAGCATCCCGTACCAGTGGCACACGAACAACGACATCGCCAACTACGAGGGCTACTACGCGAGCGTGTTCTACTCGTACTTCGCCGGGCTGGGGCTGGACGTGACGGTGGAGGACAGCGCAAGCCGCGGCCGTCTGGACATGGCGGTGCGCTTCAACGGCAACGTCTACCTGTTCGAGTTCAAGGTGGTGGAGGTGGCGGGAGACGGGGCGGCGATGGCGCAGTTGAAGGAGCGGGGCTACGCGGACAAGTACCGGCACCTGGGCCAGCCGATCCACTTGGTGGGGGTGGAGTTCAGCCGGGAGAGCCGCACTCTGGCGGGCTTCGAGGTGGCGCGCGCCTGACCTTGGAAGGACGCCGAGGTCGAGCCCACGCCGACACGCAACGAGCAGGCATCATGAGCCGGCGAGAGAAGTTCGATCGCGCGGCCGCGTCGTTGCATGAGGCGGCGCTGAGCAATGGTCGTCGGCGCGAAACTTCGGCTCCATGAACCTTGCAACGGTCCTCTCGCAGAATCGGCGCAAGACGGCCATCGCTCGAACCGACTACTCACGCCCCGTCAGGATTGCGTTGACCGACGGCTTGATCGATCCAACTACCACGGTATTCGACTACGGCTGTGGCCTGGGCGACGATGTGCGACACCTCCGCTTGCAGGGGGTCTCATCATGGGGCTGGGATCCCGAGCATCGACAAGATGCTACTTTGGCGCCGGCTCGGATTGTCAACCTCGGCTACGTCGTGAACGTCATCGAAGACATCGAAGAACGCGTGGAATGCCTCAAGCGGGCTTGGTCATTCGTACAAGGCACGCTGATCGTATCGGCAAGGCTCGCCACCGACACGGCTGATCTCAAGCCGACCGGAGCCTACGGGGACGGGGTGGTCACCTCGATCGGCACCTTTCAGAAGTTCTACGAGCAGGACGAGCTCAAGGACTGGCTCGACGAACACTTGCCGGAGCCGGCGGTTCCAGCCGGCCCCGGCGTCTTCTACGTGTTCCGGGAAGCTACGGATCGAATCGGATTCCTGGCGAGTCGATACCGGCGTCGAGGGAGCGCAGTCCTGCCGTCGGTCGAGCTCGGCATCGAAGAGCACAAGGACCTGCTTCGACCGCTGATCGAGTTCTTCGAACGACGAGGCCGAGCGCCGGCAGACGACGAGCTGCCCGGCAGCGAGGCGATCCGGGAACGATTCGGCAGCGTGCGTCGCGCGCTGCGACTGATCGAAAGGGGACACGATCCGGAGGTATGGAAGCAAATCGTGCTGAGCCGGGGCGAGGACCTGCTGCTGTTCCTTGCGCTGGCGCGCTTCGACGGCAGGCCGCTTTTCGGACAGCTTCCGATGGAAGTGCGCAGAGATGTCAAGAGTCTCTTCTCGACGTACCGAAGCGCATGCGAGCAAGCCGACGTGGCACTGCTGGCGGTCGGCGACATGACCAGGGTGCAGAGAGCGGCACAACGATCACCGGTGGGCAAGGTGACTCCGTCTGCCATCTATGTCCACGAGAGCGCTCTTGACAGCCTTCCTCCCCTGCTCAGGCTCTACGAGGGATGCGCCCGGCGCTACATCGGTCGGGTCGAGGAGGCGAACCTCGTCAAGCTTCACACCACCGAGCCCATGATCTCCTACCTGTCGTATCCCGAGTTCGAATCCGATCCGCATCCCGCTCTGGCACATTCCCTGACTGTTCATCTGCAGACGTTCCGGCTGCGAGAGCGCGACTATCGGAGTTCGAGAAACCCGCCGGTCCTGCATCGCAAGGAGACGTTCATCACCCCGGATCATCCTCTTCATGCGAAGTTCGCACGCCTGACCCGACTGGAGGAAGCCAAGGGACTGTTCGAGGACACGACACGCATCGGCACCCGGGAGGGGTGGAACCAGCGACTGAGGGACAAGCAGGTCATGCTGCGTGGGCATCGGGTGGTGCGCGACCGAAGCGGCAAGCAGACCGCTACGTGACGGAGCCGTCGCAGCAAAACGCCCCGACGGGCGCCGGGACGCTGTGGCGTCGAGACGCTTCATCCCGGCACGTAGACTGCCCCAGGGCTAATCAAAAGTCGTCCTGATGGTGTAATCGGGGTCCTGACTCGATTTGGCGCTGGCCATTCAAAGGTCGTTGTGGTAGACACAGCGTCATGGAGCAGGCGGACACGGGGTTTGCCGGTCGTTGGCTGCGCG
>JAJDUQ010000066.1 GCA_022826505.1 Gammaproteobacteria bacterium | reverse complement strand
CGGCATCCTGCCCGCCTCGATGTCGGATCTGCCGCTGGAGTTCGGCAAGCTGGAGCAGCACGGGAGCTTCGTGGGGTCCCATGCCGTGGTGGTGCTGTCGGACCGGGACGACATGAAGGCCGTGGCGCTGAACCTCATGCGATTCTTCGAGGACGAGAGCTGTGGCCAGTGCACACCGTGCCGGGTGGGCACCGAGAAGGCGGTGAAGCTGATGGAGCGGGAGAGGTGGGACGAGCCGTTGCTCGTGGAGTTGGGGCAGACCATGAGCGATGCGTCCATCTGCGGACTGGGGCAGGCCGCGGCGAATCCGTTGAACTCGGTGCTTCGGTACTTCCGCGGTCCCGCCGGGCTGTGAGGCGCGTGGATCGAGGTCTGCAAGGAACCGGCTCGGAGCGAGCTTCGCGATGAGTGGCATCCTCCGCATCAATCTCGACGCTCTTCTGCATGACCGGACCGTGGAATCCACGCGCATCGAGTTCAAGGCCGGTTGGGATGAGCGGACGACGGCCCATCAGGTTCTGAAGACCATTTGCGCGTTCGCCAACGATTACCAGAACCTGAACGGCGGCTACGTCGTCATCGGCGTTGCGGAGCGGGAAGGACGGGCCGATCTGCCGCCGGCCGGCCTCGACGCCGGCACCGTCGAGCGGGCGCAACGCTGGCTTCGTGGCCGCTGCAAGGCCATGCAGCCGGCGGCGTACGAGCCCGTCTTCTCGCCGGAAGTGGTCGATGACCGGCATGTGCTGGTGGTGTGGGCGCCCGCGAGCGCGGCTCGTCCTCATCGCGCGCCGGACGCGAATGGCCAGTGGAAATACTGGGTCCGGATCGGGTCCGAAACCATCGACGCGGAGAGAAGTGGCCGATTGGAGGCATTGCTGGAGCAGACGGCACGGGTGCCTTGGGATGATCGAGCGGCACTTGGCGCGCGTCTCGAGGACCTTCGGGAGAGCACGGCGCGGGAGTATCTGCGTGACGTGGGGAGCGGCCTGCTGGATCTCTCCGATGCCGTCGGGGTGTACCGGCGGATGCACATCACGACGCGAGTGAACGGCCATGAAGTGCCGCGCAACGTCGGCTTGCTGTTCTTCTCCGATACCCCCGACGGCTGGTTCCGCGGCGCGAAGATCGAGGTCGTGCGGTTTGCCGCCGACCGCGCGGGAGATGTGCAGGACGAACGAATCTTTCGAGGTCCGCTGGCGGATCAGCTACGCGGCTGTCTTCGATATCTCGATAGCCTCGCTCATGCGCACCTGAAGAAGGAACGTGACCGCAGCCAAGCGCGGGGGTGGGTCAGCTACCCGCAGGTCGCTCTTCGGGAAGCCCTCGTCAACGCGGTCTATCATCGCGCCTACCGCGAGGATGTCGTCGAGCCGACCAAGGTGTACCTGTATCCGGATCGGATCGAGATCATCAGCTACCCCGGTCCGGTGCCGGGGATAGAGCAGGAGCACCTCTTCCCGGGCCATGGACCGCCGCCGGTTCCGGCGCGCAACCGGCGGATTGGCGAGTTCCTCAAGGAGCTCAAGCTCGCCGAGGGCAGACTCACCGGATTGCCGAAGATTTACAGCGCCATGGAGCATAACGGCTCGCCGGCGCCTGGATTCGATTTCGATGCCGGACGCAGCTACTTTCGGACCACGTTGCCGGCGCATCCCGAGTATGTTGCCGTTTCGGCCATTCAGGACGCAGCCTATCTTCGAACGGTGGGCCGTGCAGACGACGCCTTCGAACGGATGGAGAATGCCTGGAAGCATGCGAACGAGGCATCCCCGGTGCTGGCAGTCGAGATGATTCGCCTGTACGCGGACCAGGGTCGACGGGACGATGCCAAGGCCGTGTATGCGCAATTCAAGGAACGAGGGCCGCGGTTCGCGCTCGCCGATGTGGGGCATGCATTGAGCGAGGCGCTGATCAAGGGCGGTCAGGCACGTGATGCGCGATCGCTGCGGGGCGATCTGTCGGACATCGCTTCGTCCGGGGATGCCATGGGCGACGCGCAGCCGCAGCTCGCTGCACTGAGAGACGACCGGTAGTCATGCGATGTCCCGACCTTGTGATTGGTAACGGCGATTCTCGAACATGGTGGTTCTGTGTGGAACGCCGGCACGCTACGATCTTCGGCGGGAGCGGGCATCATCGGAGTGATGCCGAAAGGAACAGCCTGATGACGATCGTCCGAGAAATCAGTGTCCACGGCGAGGCGTCGCCGGCCATCACGGTGGGGCTCGACAGCCTCTCGTGCGAGTGCGTGGACGAGGAGGCTGGAAGCGCACAAGACGCCGCATCTGCGCCACAGGGTCGGTGTCTGGATCTGCGGCAAGGAGTCCTCGATGATCGAGCCGATCGAGGGCAAGCGCGGGTTGCCGCGCCACCGCCCGCCGTATGTCGCCGAGGTCGGTGTGTTCGGGCGCCCGACCCTGATCCAGAACGTCGAGACCATGTACTGGGTGCGCGACATCGCCGAGAAGGGGCCGGAGTGGTTCGCGAGCCACGGCCGGAACGGCGGCAAGGGGCTGCGCAGCTAGTCGGTGTCGGGGCGGGTGAAGTCGCCCGAGGTGAAGCTCGCGCCGGCCGGCATCACCTTGCGCGAGCTGGTCGACGAGTTTTGTGGCGGCATGGCGGATGGCCGCGAGCTGCGCGGGTACCTTCCGGGCGGGGCGTCGGGCGGCATCCTGCCGGCTTCGATGTCGGATCTGCCGCTGGAGTTCGGCAAGCTGGAGCAGCACGGGAGCTTCGTGGGGTCGCATGCGGTGGTGGTGCTCTCGGACCGGGACGACATGAAGGCCGTCGCGCTGAACCTCATGCGGTTCTTCGAGGACGAGAGCTGCGGCCAGTGCACGCCGTGCCGGGTCGGCACCGAGAAGGCGGTGAAGCTCATGGAGCGCGACACCTGGGATGAGCCGCTGCTCGTCGAGCTCGGCGGCGCGATGAGCGACGCCTCCATCTGCGGGCTGGGGCAGGCAGCGGCGAATCCGTTGAATTCGGTGCTGCGGTATTTCAGAAGCAATTTTCACTGAGGGTACACGACAATGAAACAACTGATACTGGGGCTGATACTCGCGATTGCTACCTCCATTTTTACTTTGTTTATAACCTCCGCTCTTATTATTCCTCAAGCTCTTGCTGACAAACGCATTGGACAAGCAACAGAGGCATATTCTGATTTTGTCAGCGCATTTGTCAGGCTGGTTGGAGTACAGAGTGCGGCTTCGGCTGCCAAGATGTCTGTACAGGCACAGACCGATGAGAGTGATCCGGAAGAGGTTTCATGGGTAAAAGATCAAAATCGCAAGCTGAGGGCAGAATCGGTCGATGCTGAAATCGAATACTTCTCAGCAAGAGCCCGAATTGCTGCTTACGGAGATCCACAGACGATCAGATTCGTGAGTGAAATCAAGGGACAGTTGAATAAGGAAAATAAGAGAAAAGTGATAGACGCTCTAAAGGCAATGAGAGCTCATATCGGAGCGGATGGTGTGGATGATGCATATCTTCAGAAAATTTTGTTTGGCAACGGCGGCACGTGACCATGTCGCCGACCGAAACGTCGTTCGAACCCAATAGTCTGGCGCGAGTTTGGGGTAATGATTCAACTAATACATAAGCACTTCCGAGTCACCGCACGGCCTTTTGATAGGGGAATCTCATGAACAACCCAATCCGATTCACCCTCGACGGCCGCTCGGTCGAAGCATCCCCAGGCGAGACGGTCTGGCAGGTCGCGCATCGTCTCGGCACTGACATCCCGCATCTGTGCTATGCGCACGAGCCCGGGTACCGGGCCGACGGCAACTGCCGGGCGTGCATGGTCGAGGTCGAGGGCGAGCGGGTGCTGGCCGCCTCGTGCCAGCGCCGGGCGGCACCGGGCATGGTGGTGCACACCGCTACCGAGCGGGCGGAAGCGTCGCGGCGCATGGTGATGGAGATGCTCGTCGCCGATCAGCCGGCGCGCGAGATCGCGCACCAGCACGATTCGAGGCTCTGGCAGTGGGCCGAGCGCATGGATGTGACCGAGAGCCGGCTCCCGAGCCGCCCCGCGGTCGCCCCGGACCCGAGCCATCCCGCGATGCGGGTCAACCTCGACGCTTGCATCCACTGCAACCTGTGCGTGCGGGCCTGTCGCGAGGTGCAGGTCAACGACGTCATCGGCATGGCCTGGCGTGGCATCGGCTCGAAGATCGTCTTCGACTTCGACGACCCGATGGGCGCGAGCACCTGCGTCGCCTGCGGCGAGTGCGTGCAGGCGTGTCCGACCGGGGCGCTGATGGAGGCGTCGCTGGTCGACGAGGCCGGCGTCGACCGAAGGCTCGCGCTCGACGAGGTCGAGAGCGTCTGCCCCTACTGCGGGGTCGGCTGCCAGATCACCTACCAGCTCAGGGACGACCCGGAAGGGCAGGCGAAGAGCGAAGCGAAGGATCGCCCCGAAGACAGCGCCGGGGGCGGTGCCGGGGGCAACACCGGCGGCAAGATCATCGCCGCAGTGCAGGGCCGCGACGGCCCCGCCAACCACAAGCGGCTGTGCGTGAAGGGACGGTTCGGCTTCGATTACGTGAGCCATCCGCACCGCCTCACCACCCCGCTCGTCCGGCGCGACGATGCGCCGAAGTCTGCCGACTGCGAGGTCGACCCCGCCAATCCGTTCACCCACTTCCGCGAGGCGAGCTGGGAGGAGGCGCTCGACCGGGCCGCGGGCGGGCTTGCCGCCATCCGCGACCGCGACGGCGGGGGGGCGCTAGCAGGTTTCGGCTCCGCCAAGGGCTCGAACGAGGAGGCGTACCTCGTGCAGAAGCTTGTCCGCCAGGGCTTCGGCACCAACAACGTCGACCACTGCACGCGGCTGTGTCACGCGTCGTCGGTCGCCGCGCTGCTGGAAGGCATCGGCTCCGGCGCGGTGACCGCCCCGTTCACCGCGTGCGAGGATTCCGACGTCGTCATCGTCATCGGCGCCAACCCGACCGAGAACCACCCGGTCGCCGCCACCTTCTTCAAGCAGGCGGCCAAGAAGTCGACCCTCATCGTGATGGACCCGCGCGGGCAGGCCCTGAAGCGCCACGCCACCCACATGCTCCAGTTCAACCCCGGCACCGACGTCGCGCTCCTGAACGCCCTGCTGAACGTCATCGTCACCGAGGGGCTCTACGACCGGCAGTACATCGAGGCCAACGTCTCCGGGTTCGACGCGCTGTCGCAGCACATCCGGGACTTCACGCCCGAGGAGATGGCGCCCATCTGCGGCATCGAGGCCGAGCACATCCGCGAGGTCGCGCGCACGTACGCGAAGGCGGAGAAGGGGATCATCTTCTGGGGAATGGGGATCTCGCAGCACACCCACGGCACCGACAACGCGCGCTGCCTCATCGCGCTCTCCATGATCACCGGCCACGTCGGCCGCCCCGGCACCGGGCTGCACCCGCTGCGCGGCCAGAACAACGTGCAGGGCGCATCGGACGCGGGCCTCATCCCCATGGTCTTCCCCGACTACCAGTCGGTGGAGGCGGAGGACATCCGGGCCCGGTTCGAAGACCTGTGGGGCCGTCCGCTCGACGCGGAGAAGGGCCTGACGGTGGTGGAGATCATGGACGCGGTGCACGCCGGAAAGATCTCGGGGATGTACATCATGGGGGAGAACCCCGCGATGTCGGACCCGGACACCGCCCACGCACGGGCAGGGCTCGCAATGCTGGAGCACCTGGTCGTCCAGGACCTCTTCCTCACCGAGACCGCGTTTCATGCCGACGTGGTGCTGCCCGCCTCGGCGTGGCCGGAGAAGGACGGCACCGTCACCAACACCAACCGCCAGGTGCAGATGGGGCGGACCGCGCTCTCGCTGCCCGGCGATGCCCGCCAGGACTGGTGGATCATCCAGGAGATCGCGAACCGCATCGGGCTCGACTGGCGCTACACCGGCCCCGCCGATGTCTTCGCGGAGATGAAGGCGGTGATGCCCTCGCTCGACAACATCACCTGGGAGCGCCTCTGGGCCGAGAGCGCGGTCACCTACCCCTGCGAGGCTCCCGACAAGCCCGGCATGGACATCGTGTTCGGGGAAGGTTTCCCGACCCCGGACGGACGAGCGAAGCTCGTCCCCGCCTCCATCGTTCCCCCCGACGAGCAGCCCGACGAGGAGTACCCCATGGTGCTTACGACCGGCCGACAGCTCGAGCACTGGCACACCGGCGCCATCACCCGCAGGGCCAGCCTCCTCGACACCCTG
>JAJDUQ010000152.1 GCA_022826505.1 Gammaproteobacteria bacterium | reverse complement strand
CGCGGTGTGGTGCAACACATATAGACAATATTATGGCACTACATCAGCCATCTCGACCAAGAATCAATCGGTTATATGCCAAAATCAGCGAATTTCGGGCTGATCCGACCCATCGCGACCCACAATTGGGTAAAGATGGGCCAGGACATGCGGGAGAAGGACTACCTGGCAGGAGAATTCACCGCCGCCGACATCATGATGGGGTACGCATTGCGGTCGTACCAGCGTCTGTTGCCGGACGAGGCGCTACCGGCGAACGCGCGCGCCTACTGGGATCGACTCACTGCTCGCGATGCGTATCGGGCCGCAATCGCCGCGGAGAGTCCGGAGTAGCACCGGCCGACCCGACAGGTCGTTCCGGGCTCCGGTTGTTCGACGGAGTCCAGGACCCCGCGCTTTTCCGCGTCTTCGCTTGACCCCCCGGCTCGTGGTGGATTAAATACGCCGCCCTTCGGAGTTCTCTCCGGGCTCTCGCAGCACGGCCAGGTAGCTCAGTTGGTAGAGCAGCGGACTGAAAATCCGCGTGTCGGTGGTTCGATTCCGCCCCTGGCCACCATTTCAATCAGCGACATACCCTCTGTTGTCCTCGGAATATCAATCAGTTGTGGGAACGATCGCGTCTCTTCCCGTCTTGTCCTGTCGTGTCCGGGCCTATCTCGGTTCTCACTATCGCCATCGCGGTTCGGACAGGTGACGATTTCGACCTTCGCTTGCCGGCGCCCGGGTTCCTCGGCGCATCGTACGGTTTGAGGTCATCCGAGTAAGCCGGGGGAGCGTCGCAGCGTACGACGGTGACCGAACGCCGATCTCGCATTGCGTGGGGTTCCGCCAAGGCTATGCGGTCGGAAGCAGATCGTCGAGGAACTCCGAAGCCGGGTCGGTTCCCGTGACGAGGAGCCGATCACGAGCACGCGTGCACGCAACGTACAGCAGGTGGCGCTCCGTGTTGTAGACCTCTTCGAGGTCGGCTTCGTCGACAACGCTCTCGATCCCGGACTGAAGCGGGAGGACTTCGTCGTCGCAACCGGCGACGACTACAGCCCTGAACTCGAGGCCCTTGGCGAGGTGCATGGTTCCGACCGCGATGGATCCAGTGGCCCCGCCTGGGCGCTTGCTCAGTGCCACAGCGGAAAATCCAGCATCCTCGACACCCTTGATGGCCCGGTCCAGTTCAGCCTCGGATCGGACGAACACACCAATTTCCTGTGGCCGATATCCCTCCTCTCGTCGTTCTTTCAGCCAGTCCGCGATGCAAGCCGACTCCTCCTCCGGCGACGCGAGACTCCTCAGAAGCGGCTCCGGGCCGTTGAAGGCCGAGATGGTGCCGCCGCGTTGCTCGGTCACGCCGTCCACATCGGCAATCTCGTTTGGCAGGAGGCGGTCTGCTTGCCGTCGAATCTGATGCGATGTGCGGTAGTTGATCCGCAGGGTCTGGGAACGTCCCCGCACGTCAACACCCAAGGCACTCCAGGAGAACGGCGTCTGGAAGATTCGCTGGCCCAGGTCACCCGCGAAGAACAAGCTGTTTGGACGGTCGCCGCCGAGGACCGAGAGCAACCGTAATTCCGCCACACCGATGTCCTGGGCTTCATCGATCACGCAGAACTCGAACGGGGTGTGTCCCGCGGTGGCCAAGTGACGCTCCAGGCGCCGGAACATGCCCGGCTCGGTGATGTGCTCTCGATTCGAGAGCTCCTCACGCACCTTCGAGAAAATCGACCAGAGAACGGCCCGCTGCTTCTCGGCCAAGCGCGTCTTGCGCCCAAGCCGCGCCACGTCGCGATAGTCTTCCCAGGTCTCGAGCTGCCATGCGTCGACCACCCGGCTCCACTCCGTCCAGAGAAATGCCGAGCTGAACTTGTGCCCTTGGACGCTGCTCGCGGCCTGGTCGAGCAGCTCCCGCACCTCGCCTGCGGACGCCATCACCGGCGTGCCGAGGTTGGCCTCGTAGAGCCGTCGCGCAATGCGAGTCATCGAGTGCACTTCGAGGCGTTCGGCCAGCCTTGGCTCGTCGCTGATCAGACGGGTCATCCGGATACGCAGCACCTCCGCGAGTGTCTCCGAGAAGGTCGCCAGGAGAACCCTGGCGTCACGATGCGTACGGGCGAGGTGGACCGTCCGATGCAGCGCCACGACGGTCTTCCCGGTACCAGCCGAGCCGGCGACACGCGCCGGACCGTTGAAGTCGCGTTCCACGATGCGTCGCTGGGCCGGATGGAGAAATACAATCCAGCGCTCCCAAGGGTGGTCGAGTGCCCGGCGCAACTCCTCCACGTTGGCCATCACACGGAAGCGTCGCTGTGCGTCCGGGTGCGCAAACGGGTCTTCGTGTCCGGTGGTCGGTGCCTGTCGATCCAGCGCGACGGGTTTGGCACTGCGCTGGACCTGTACGGACTGCAACGGAGGTGCCTCCCTGAACACGTCCACCGCTGGCTGAATCGGAGGGCCACCCGTCGCGAGTTCCAGCAACGTCTCGGACGCCTCTGCCGGCAGGTGGTCGGAAAGGTCGAGCAAGGAATCCTCGGTCGCCGCCTTCACGTCACTCAGCCACTCAACGGGAACGCCGTAGCCAAGCAACTCGTCGTCCGAGACGTCCGCGAAGATCTTGCGCGGCTCATTGGTAACCGCGGTGGGCGGGGATTCGACCTCGATGTACCGGGGAACCTCGATTTCGCGAACCATCTCGCGAATCTCCACGATCTGGGCTGCCCCCGTTCTCGGGTGCTTCTCCAGACGCCTGCTCTCGGCCCAGCGGTACGCCGCGTCGTGATGATCGACGTAGCAAAGCAGAAGGTTCGAACCGTACTTGTGGACGATCAGGCGCAGGTCGCGGCCGACTCGCACGGACCAGAAGTTCTTGTCCTTCGCACGGTCGAGCTTGTGGAACTGCATCCCCGGGTGTGCCGGGTTCATCTGCAAGTCGAAGGCGGTGGTCTTGACCGACTTCTGCTTCTCGCCGGTGAGCTTCGCGAGACTCCCGGTGAACGTGTCGGCGATGCGGAATGCGATTTCAGAGCCCGGCATCGACCCCTACCGCGATTCGATTGGCTACTTCAGTGCAGAGGTCCACGTCCACCTCGGGTGCCTGGATGCTGACAACCAGCGCGTACCGGGTCGCCTTGTCGTATCGTTCCAGCGCCTGGCGGGTCTTCCACCATCCGGCGGTGGGGTAGACCGCGATGATGCCGCGGCTCGCCAATTCCGCTGCCGTACCTCGCCAGATGTCGCCGTGCAACGAGCCCCGGTGGCGGCGCCGGCCTCCAATCAACCACGCCGGGTCGCCGCGGCTCCTGCCAGGACTCCCTTCGTCTTCGTCTCTCGCGGCCAGGTTGACCCGCTTGCGAAACTCGTCCACTGATTCCAGCGGCCGCTTCACGTCGAATCGCAGGCCGTGAGACTCGTATCGGTAACGCGAACGGTGTCCCCGTCGCGATGGGTTCGGCTCGATGAAATAGGACAGCGTGACCCGCATCTCGACCGGTGTTTCTCCCAGGTCCTCCAGCACATCCCGTGGCCACGGAAGATCGTGTAGATGCATGTCCCTAAGGGTCGGCGGATCGCTTCCTGCGCGCTTGAATGGATGCAGACGTTCCTCGACCACCATCGTCAAGGAATTGTCGACGGTCCAGAGCGCCCGGTCGATATCGGGAACGCCGAACCCGCACCGACGAATCAGACGCAGGACGTCGTCCTTCGGGGGACGCCGGCCTGCACGAAAGGACTGACGCTTCATGGCGTCGGTCCATTCCGCTGAGTGCACTATCAGGGCGCGGACGGTCTCCGGCCACAGTCCGGGATAGAGCGCCATGACTCGCGCGGCGAACCGCGACGCGAGCGCCGTCGCCGCGCTGGTGGCGTTGGTGGTCGTGAAGAGCCGGTTCGCCGGGACGTGACGCGTCGTCAGCAAACTGAGGCTGGGCATCCACGCCGCGCCAATCGCATCCTTCGCGGCGTTGCCGCCTTCGAAGACGACGTCGGGCTTGAGCGGCCAGTGCCGGTCCCAAGTGACCGAAGTGGTACTGAACGGGCTCAGGCCTCCCTCGGGAGCGATTGGTGAATAGCCGCCGGTATCCGGCTCGGTAATCCGAACGAGGCCGGTACAGGCGCCAACCGTGAGTGCGTTCCATGCCTGGGCGGGGTCGTGCACGCCATCGGTGTCGTTGGAGACAGGGTAGTTGGACCACGAATCGGGATCCCCTACGTTGCCCGCGGACACCGCGAGCAGGCGCGGATTGGCGCCGTCACCGTCGAAGTCCACGGCAAGGGAATCGATCGCCGCTGACCATGCGGACGGACGCCCTCGATCGCGATCATCCCGGGCCGTGACCGCCATCCCGTAGACCCTGTGCCGTCGTGGAGCGGTGACCTCGGGCCGCGCCACAGCTTCCACCGTCAGGTACCCGTGGTGACGAGGACCCGCTCCCGGCATCGCAGCCTGAGGAATGAGCTTGACCGATTCGAGACGATGCTCGATCTCCACCGGACCGGCGTCGGCGAGGAGTTCACTCAGGTCACCGACGAGAGCGAGGCCCGCCATCTCCGTCCCGTGGCCGGCAGCATCGTCGGTGCCCCAGCCGGGTTCCACGGTGTGAAGGTCGCCTGCGTCAAGAGCGGGAGCCAGAAGCGGATGGCCGCGGTTGACGCCGCTGTCGAGGAGACACGCATGAGGCGTGGCGTCGGCCTCCGGTGCAAACTGGGTTCGATTCATCAGGTCGTCATGCCAGTCAGCTTGTTCGTCACGCTCCATCGAATCGAAGAAGTCCGCCGTTTCCTTCGGGCGTCGCAGCTCGGCAACGCTGTTGAGCGTGACCATGGAGCGTTGCATCCGTCGCACCGAAGCGCGCGCCATCAGCACGGCGCGCTCCCGAAAATTCAACGTTCCCTGCGCCACCTCGATACCCTGAGCCTCGGCTCTACTGCGAAACGCAGCGATTACTGCGTCCCGGTCGCGGCGGACGGGCAACCAAACCTCCCACCAGACCGAGCCTTCGTCGGGCCTCGGAAACAACTCGCGACTATCAGTCCAAAGCGCTCTGAGACTTGCCGCACGAATCCGTTGGATGGCGTCGATTAACCGCCGGTTATCCCGGAATACGTCAGCACGATTTCGGTTTCTGGTGAAATAGTCTCGGACAAGGCGTTCGAAGTGCTCGAGCTTTCCGTCAGGAACGAAAACTGTTGCCAGGGTTTTCTTGTTTTCGTTGCGGACGTTCAGCAATTCAATTCCTGAACGCTCACGGGCAAGGTTTTCGAAGGCCAGCTCGACTTCGGGAAAGCTTTCGAACTCAACCGGTAGACCGAAACCATCCTGGATGCCAGCGCCGCGTTGCGCTTCTCGAGCAGAGTCCGCCCGAGAACGAACAACGTCGAGCTGGCGTCTCAACATACTGCTATGTTCGGCTCGGTCCCGCTGGGGAATCTCGCGGTGCGCACCGCCGAACACAGCCAGATACCGATACGGCTCGGTTTCGGTGACGCCGTCAAGGATGAAGTGCCGGCGCAGTCCGTCAGGTTCTTCTGCCATGAGAGTCCGCGTTCCTTGCGATGTTCGTCGGTCTACTCGAGCTTCTCGGCGACGCTCTTGCGCTCCGCGAGCATCGTCCGAATATCCGTCTCCCGAACTCGCGGGCGTTCATGGATGAGCGCATCCTTGAGCGCCTCGTTGGATGCGCGCGTAATCTCTGCGTAGCTCAGTCCGGCCGCCAGGTCGGCCAGGCTCTTCCACCGGACCCCCTTTGCGACCGCATCCGAGAGACGAACCTTCAGAAGCCTGACCACCTGCGCCGTGTCCGGAAGCTCGTAGTGCAGCATGTCGTCGAAACGCCGGAAGAGCGCGGAATCGAGGATTCCCGGGTGGTTCGTGGCTGCGACAACGAGGCTATGTGAACGGTCCTGCTCGATCATCTGCAGGAAACTGTTCAGCACTCGGCGAATCTCTCCCACGTCATTGGGGATCCCGCGCTGGGAGCCGATGGCATCGAACTCGTCGAAGAAGTAGACGCCTCGGGTCCGGCTCGTGGCGTCGAAAATCTGTCGCAGCTTGGCGGCGGTCTCCCCCATGTACTTGGTGATGAGCCCGTCGAGCTGAACCTGGAAGAGAGGAAGGCCAAGCTCCCCGGCGAGGACCGACGCAGTCATCGTCTTGCCCGTGCCGGGTGGACCGGTCAGCAGCAGCTTGCGCCTCGGCGACAGGCCGTGCTCCACGATTCGCCCGGCATGGCGCTGCTCCCGGATGACCCGCTGAATCTGATCGGCGAGCACGTCGTGCAGGATCATGTCGCCCAACCGGGCCTTCGGATAGGACGCCTCCAGGAGATTCGCCAGCTCACCGCGAGGGCGGCCGATTGGCACGGGCGGGCCACCGCCGCGCCGACCCTTGGCATCATCGATCATGGCCCGCAGTTCTGCCGCGAGCTTGCCATGACCGAGCCTCGCTTCGTGGGCAGCGACCTGCATGGCGACGGAGAAGAAGCGATCGTCTTCGCCGTCGATATGCGACTTCAGCAGCGCCTTGATCTGCTCAGCACTGGCCATGGGTCGGATTCCGGCGCCGTGTGGGAGGGGTCATACCCGGAACACCTTCATCACCTCGTCGCCGAGGTGGTTGATGACCTTGACCGCGATGCGGCCGGAAGAGGGCCGGTCGAAGGGGCGCGAGGTGTCGTTTCTGAGCGTTGACCAGGCTTCCTCGTTGATCTCGGCCTTCAGCGTGGTCTTGAGCGCCTTGTAGGGGTCGCCCGCGCCGAGGAAGTAGGCGTGGCGCACGAAGAAGCTCTCCTCGTTGTAGTCGGTGTCGATGAACCAGCAGGCGATGCCGTCGGCGCCGTCGCTGCGGATCTCGCCGGAGTTGGGGTGGAAGACGTCGACACCGTTGATCCTGACCTGGAACTGCTCGCCTTCACCGCCATCTCCGTCGACCGGGAG
>JAJDUQ010000183.1 GCA_022826505.1 Gammaproteobacteria bacterium | reverse complement strand
ACGCCTTGTCCGAGTGCGCGTGCGAGGCTGCCCGGCTTGGTGGGGGGCGGCAGCTTCGTCCGGGTCGTCGGAGCGGCGCCGAGGCCCGCGATGGCGTGCATCAGGGCATCGAACGCGCCGCCGGCGTCGCGCTTGCTCACGGCGGCGGCCTTGCCCCGTCGTGCGCTTGGCGCTCACGGTCGGCTCGGCGGTAGCGGCCGGGGGCGTCGCCCGAGCGCTTGCCGGTATCAGCGGCGGATTGGCGGGCTTGCGGGCGCGGTTCGACGCCACCTTCCGGAGCGCAGGGGGGGTGCTCTCGCGCCTCGCGCGCCGGGTCTGCGAGCAGCCGGTGCAGCCCGGGCTCGGGCGCGTCGTCCCACGATGGCTCGGCGGCGGCGGACGGTGTCGCGCGCCCGACGAGGAGGCCCCCTGAGCCAATCAGGGGGGCGATGGCGGGGTTGTGCGCTCGCACCGTGCTCTCCCCGGCCGGGGCGGGCCCGGCGCGAGCCATGCCATCCGAGCGGCGGGGCTCGAATGGTGGCTCTTGGGGAAAGCACCTATACTGAAGTCAGCCATGACGACGGCTTTCCCCGTCGTTGTGTCCAGAGGCGGGACGGTCCTGGCCGACCGTCTCGCCTCGCCCCGATGCGCCGGCCGGGCGCGAGTTGGCGCCGGGCCGTGCGTACATCCCTCGGGTTCGAGAATGTCCCGCCTGTTCACCTGGGCGCAGGGAGCGACCCCATGCCGGGCTATAGGCTTATTCAGCGGGCAGCCCGGCAGAGGGCGGGACTACCCGATGGATGTACGCGGAACCGTGTGTACAGCAATGACCGCGCGGCTTCAACCCCTCGGCGAAGGTTGCGCCCGGCCGCGAGCAGCGCCGGTCCCCGACGGTGAAGGCCGCCGTCTGATGGCGCGTGGCATTTTCGTCGTCGAGAGCAGGGCTCGTGGCCTACGCTTCGCGGGCCGTGGCCTCCACGGGGAGACGCGCCCGCTCACCGGTAAGCCCCGTGTCGTAACGAAGCTGCACACCGGCCATGGCCCGGCGGGGTTACGCCCGCGCGGGCCTCTTTCTCCTCTATCGAAAGCCCGAGGCTACGGCCCTGCGACCCGCAGCGCAAAGCCGCCAAGCCGTGGACTCCGCCCTGGACGCTTCTCACACTCGCCCGACATCGCCGGCAATCCCACAACCGGTCAATGTGAGAAAAGACGCAGCGCTTCTATCCAGCTAGAGGGGGAAACAACACGGGGAGTGGCTGTTCGCACGGGCTCGCCTTCGAACTCCACCGCGGCGGTTTCGATATTGACATCATGATGCTCGGATTCTAGCATCACGCGCATGAGAACCACGCTGACGCTCGATGAAGACAACGCGGCGAAGCTGCGCGAGGAGATGGCCCGCACCGGCGGGAGTCTCAAGGAAACCGTGAACGCCTGTCTCCGCCGTGGCTTCGAATCACCCTCGGAAGACGACCTGGCCACCCCGTTCGTCGTCAAGCCGCGAGCGATGGGTGTCAGGTCCGGGCTCGACCTCGACGACATCGGTGGTGTGCTGGAGTTCCTGGACGGCGCGGCGCACCGATGATACTGGTCGACGCCAACCTGCTTCTCTACGCCTACGACTCCGAAAGTCCGCATCACGAGCCCTCCCGGCGCTGGCTGGAGAGCGCACTGTCTTCCGGCCGTGCGGTTCGCTTGGCTCTGATCACCGTGCTGGCCTTCGTGCGGATTGCCTCGGACCGCCGCATCTACGCCCGTCCTCTGTCGCCGGCAGACGCATGTTCGCTGATCGAGGAATGGCTTGCCCTCCCCAACGTTCGCCTGCTCCAGCCGGGACCGCGCGCATGGCGGCTGTTGAGCGCGATGTGCGAGGAAGGCCAGGCGAAAGGCGCGATGGTGATGGACGCGCATCTGGCCGCGCTGGCAATGGAACATGGTGCCTCGATCGCCACCACCGATCGCGATTTCATGCGTTTCCCGGACATCGAGCTCGTGAACCCGGTCAAGCCGACCGCTTGACGAAGAAGGATCGAAGCCGCCTCCGCCCGCGACTCGTCCCCCGCTTTTTTCCGGCAAGGAGCGCCAGAGTGGCCCGCTTGAGCATCGAGATGGAGATCGGGATCGCCGCAGGCAGGCTCGCATGAGCGGCGCGACCCGGGCGGGCGTCGAGGTCGGCGGAACGTTCACCGATCTCGTCGCGTTCGAAGACGACGGTGTGCGCATCACCAAGGTGCCGAGTACGCCCTCGCAGCCTCACCGGGGCGCGATCGCCGCACTCGACCAGTCGGGACTCGCCATGGGCGCGGTCGGCGACCTCGTGCACGGCTCGACCGTCGCGACCAACGCGGTGCTGGAACGCAAGGGCGCGCGAGTGGCGTTCGTCGCGACCGAGGGATTCCGCGACGTTCTCGCCCTGCAGCGCCAGAGCCGTCGCTCCATCTACGACATCCACTACCGCAAGCCGGCCCCGGTGGTGCCGCGCAGCGACACGTTCGAAATTCCGGAGCGCATCGGGCCGAAGGGAGAAGTCGTCACGCCCCTCGACGAAACCGCGGCGACGGATCGCATCCGCCGCGCACTGGACGGTGGAGACTACGAGTCGGTCGCCATCTGCTTTCTGAACAGCTACGCGAATCCCGCTCACGAGCGGCGGATCGCCACCATCATCGCCGAGCGCTTTCCCGATATCGGCGTCACCTGCTCGTGCGGCGTGACACGAGAATTTCGCGAATACGAACGCGCGTCCACCACCGTCCTCGCGGCGTACGTGCAGCCGGTCATCGATCGCTACCTCAAGGAATTCGAACGCGAGCTCGATGCCAGGTCATTCGATGGCCGGTTCAGCCTGATGCAGTCGAACGGCGGCCGCCTGCCGGCGCGGGGGATGGCCGACAACGCCATCACCTCCCTGTTCTCGGGACCCGCTGCCGGAGTGATGGGTGCAATCCGGCAAGCCGAACGCTCCGGCTACCGAGACCTCATTACCTTCGACATGGGTGGCACCAGCACCGACGTGTGCCTGGTGCGGGACGGTGTCCCGACCCTCACCAGCGACGCGGAGATCGACGGACTCCCGATTCGCACTCCGGTGCTCGACATCGTGACGGTCGGCGCCGGTGGAGGCTCGATCGTGTGGCGCGACGACGGCGGCATGTTGCGGGTCGGACCACAGTCGGCCGGTGCCGAGCCCGGACCGGCCTGCTACCGGCGCGGCGGCGCGAACCCCACCATCACCGACGCGCACATCATCCGCGGCGCGGTGCCCGCCGACACCTTCCTCGGCGGTCGCATGGAAGTCGATGCCAATCTCGCCCACGTCGCATTCGACGCACTCGCGGCGCAACTCCGCCGAAGCGTGGAGCAGGTAGCGGACGATGCAGTGCGCGTGGCCGAGCACAACATCGTGCGTGCGATCCAGCTCGTCTCGACCGAACGAGGCCGTGATCCGCGCGATTACGTCCTCGTCCCGTTCGGGGGCGCCGGGCCGCTGCATGCCGCGCGGGTGGCCGAGGTTCTGAGTATCGAAACCATCGTCATCCCGCCCGCGGCCGGCGTGCTCTCCGCCTTCGGTCTCGTCGCCTCGGACTTCGTGCGCTACGAGAGCCGCACGGTCCGATTTCCCATCGACGAGACCGACGCGGCCGAGCGGGTACGCGAGCAGTTTCGAGAGATGCGCACCGACGCCGAGCGCGCGTTTGCGGAACTCGGCATCACGAGCGCGCTCCGATTCACCCACACACTGGAGATGCGCTACATCGGCCAGGCGTTCGAGGTGCCGGTCACGCTCGCGGAGAGTGAAATCGCGAACCTCGACTCCGCGTCTCTGCGCGGGAGGTTCAACGAAGCCCACCATCGCATCTTCGAATTCGACGATTCGCGAACCAACCGTCCCGAAATCGTTTCGTTCAGACTCGGGATCGCCTCGCCGCCGCCCTCCATACCTGAACTCGCCGCGACCGAGGGTGCGCCGCTCGCCGACCCCGTCACGATCTTCGACGGCGGCGAGCGACGCCGGGCACGCCGGCTCAACCGGCGAGCCCTGCACGACGAAGGCGAATGCGAAGGGCCGATGCTCATCGGCGACGACACCTCCACCGCATACGTTCCGCCGGGATGGTCGGCCCGCATCGACGCGCATCACAACGTCATTCTGAACGTGGCCGCGGGGCCTCGCACGAAGAGCCGCCACCCTTCGACACCCTGAGCGGGCGTCGTCCCGGCAGTCGAACCGGACCTCCCCCGGGGGAGGCGCTCCCACGGGTCCGGCTCCGTGCCTCGTTCATGCTTCGCCGGCCCGGGGGGCAGCCTCGCGACCCTGTCGAGTCGTGGTCCGCAAGGGTCACTCGCGATCGAACCAGCCAATCGAGCGGCAAGAGACAGGTGCCGGGAGCCGGACCCGTCCCGCCGATCGCCTGACGCATCACGAGAGCCGCTGAAGCGACTCCTGCACGGTCGGACGCATGCCCGCTTCGACATCTGCCCGCCGACGCTCGTGAAACATCGCGAGCGTCCGGTTGGCGTTGGCGAAGACCGCAATCTGCTCGCAGTACTCGCCGAGCCGGCTCCCCGGCAGTGCCCACAGGGCGGTGTCGTCGGACAACGCGTCGAGATAGGCTCTGGCGCCGCAGCAGCCGAGGCTCATGGCCGCGACCCCGTTGTTGACCGCCTGGGGCAGGGCGGCACACGCAGGGCGCCCCATCGCCGGGGGGACGCCTCCATCGACCCGCGCCATCGCTTCGCTCAGCACGAGCCCCTGCCGCGCATTGGCGAACAGCAGGACCACGTCCGGTTCCGCCGGGAACTCGCCGAGCGGGCCATAGAGCACGTGCCTCACCTCTCGCCGCACCACCGGAATGGCGGCGACCTCCTCCGCGCGCACGTAGTCGAGCCCCGTCATGGCTTCCAGCGCGGCCTGGAGCTCTCCGGGCTGCGAGTCCGGCGCGTCGGACAAGTTCATGGTGTGGATGCCGATCGAGCACAGCGCGTGGTGCCCAGCCGAAGTGGCGAACGTACGCTTCGCGGCCTCCTGCCAAAACACGCACCCGGCGGGGACCGAGCCGTCGTACTGCGCAACTCCGTCGGGCACCGCATCCACGAGGGAGACGGCGATGGGAGGCAGGGACAATTCGAGCGAAGCGTTCAACTGCTCCGCTTGCAGGTGACGGTCCGGTTTCATTGATTCTCCTCTTTCCAGCGGTTCATTGCGCTTCGAGCGACATGTGGTCGAGGCCCATGATGCGCCGGTAGTCTCTATCGAAGGTCGGAAGGTGTCCGTTGCACTCCATTGGGAACGCCGCAATCCATACCTCGTTCGCGGGAATCGGGGTGCCGACCCGGCGCAAGGAGGCAACGATCCGTGCATGGTACCGGACCGCGGTTGCGGTGACGTCCTTATTCGGCGGTTACTTCCCGTTCGCCACTCGATGCAGTCTCGACGTTCCGGCGCCGCTCCATCAGTGGGCGCTGAACGAGACCCGGGCCGAAGTCTGCGGCGAGGTCGAGGACGTCACCCGACTGAGCGCCGGCGCCCGGCGCCCCTGCCGCTTCAACACCGCGAACCCGATTCGCTGCCTCGGGAGCCTCAAGGGCATTCGGGTGTTCGGCTTCCCCACCGCGGGCCGCTTCCTCTCGCGCTTCGGGGTGGTGCCGGTCTCCGTTTGCATCCGGCGTCGTGGTGATGGAATCTTCAATCCACGGTCTTCGTCGGGTGTCAGCCCGAGCCGCCCAATCGACGACCCAGGCTCGAAATCGGATCCGGGAGGCATCGCTCCATGGCGCTCGATCAGGTCGACCAGGCAATCATCTCCCAGGCGCTCGTCGCCGCGGCAAAGGAAATGGGAATCAAGCTCGTGCGTTCGGCCTACTCGCCGATCGTGCGCGAGGCGAACGACTGCTCCGCCGCGCTGCTCGACATCCGCGGCAACGTCGTGAGCCAGGCGGAACTCATTCCGATGCAGCTCGGTCCCATCGGGACGACGTTCCGACCGTGCGCCGAGCTCGAACCTCCGGACACGCTGGAACCGGGCGACTTCTACATCAACAACGACCCCTACCACGGCGGCCAGCACGTACCCGACGTGTTCATCTTCTCGCCGATCTTCTTCGGCGATCGACTGGTCGGATTCAGCGCTACCGTCGCCCATCACCTCGACCTGGGCGGCGGCGCTCCCGGCCTCAACATGGCGGCCGGCGACGTCCATCAGGAGGGTCTCATCTTTCCGCCGAGCCGATACAACGTGAACCGCGACTGGAACGGCGGTCCTCTGGAACGTCTGGTACGTGCCAACGTACGGGTGCCCGAGAAGACCATCGGAGACTGCAACGCGCAGTTCGCGGCCAACGCAGTGGGCGCCCGACGCGTCGTCGAGCTCTGCGAAAAGTTCGGCGCGGACAAGGTGACGGAAGCGATGTCGGCGCTGCTCGACTACTCCGAGCAGCGCATGCGCGCCGCAATCGCCGAGGCGCCCGACGGTGTGTTCCACGGTGAGGACCAGCTCGACAGCGACGGAGTGAACGACGAGCCGCTCGTGGTGCGCGCTCGGGTCGAGATTGCCGGCGACGCGGTGACCGTCGACTACGAGGGCACCTGCGATCAGGTCCGCACGAATGTGAACTGTCCGTTCGCATCGACCATCGCGGCGGGGCTCTCTTGCGTGAAGTCCGTGCTCACGAGCCCCGACATCCCGTTCAACGAGGGCTCGAAGCGCCCCATCGACATCGTTGCGCCGTACGGGTCGTTGCTGAACCCGCGCCCGCCCGCCCCGGTGCGCGCGCGCATGCTTTCGGCGTACCGCGCCTACAACGCGGTGATGAAGGCGCTGGCCCGGGCGGTACCCGAGAAGGTCATGGCGGCCGGCTTCGACACCACCCACTCCACCTGCCTGTCCCATCTCGATGAACAGGGATACAGCATCTACCTGGAGATCTTCGGCGGCGGCTACGGCGCAAGCGCCATCGACGACGGCTGCGATGCGGTGGACAGCCCGCTCTCGAACTGTTCGAACATCCCCATCGAGGCCATCGACATGGAGCACGACTTCTTCCGGGTGGTGGAGTACGCGCTCGTGCGGGGCTCGGGCGGGGGTGGAGAGCACCGTGGCGGCCTGGGAATGCGACGCGTGTACGAGGTGCTGGCCGACGGCGTCGAGTACCAGTCGTACTCGGACCGATTCACGATTCCGCCCGAAGGCCTGTTCGGCGGGGAAGACGGCGGCGCCGCGTTCACCTGCGTGCTGCGGGGCAACGAGAAGATCCTGCTCGACTCGAAGACGAGCTTCCGACTCGCCAAGGGCGACCGACTGGTGATGAGCACCGGCGGCGGCGCGGGCTACGGCGAGGCATCACGGCGATCATTTCGACGACTCGCATCGGACCGCGAGAGCGGCGCGATGGCGGCTGCATGACGCGATTCGAATTCGGCCGGGCCCATCGCCCCGCTTCGAATTCTATTGACACACCTACCGCCCCCGCATAGCGTTTCGAATGCATCACACAACGACACGCCAGGACGGGGAGACATCATGAAATTTCCGAGCAGAATGGTCGCAGGAGCAGTACTCGCCGCCGCGTCGGCAACCGGAGCGTGGGCGGACTCCGCGGATCCAATCAAGATCCCCGTCAACGAGTGGACCGGCCAGCACATATCGGCCTACATCACCGGCTCGCTGCTTCAGAAGGCCGGCTACAACATCGAATACGTCACCGCCGGCGCCGTCCCGCAGTTCGCCGCCATCGCCCAGGGAGATCTGCATGTCCAGCCCGAGACCTGGACCAACAACGTCGGCGACATCTACCCCAAGGCGGTGGAGAGCGGAGACATCGTGGTGCTCGGCTCCCTCGGCCTCAAGCCCCAGGAAGGCTGGATCTATCCGCCCTACATGAACGACAAGTGCCCGGGGCTGCCGAGCTACGACGCGCTCTACGACTGCGCCCAGGCATTCGCCGCCGCGGACACCTTCCCCAAGGGCCGCCTGATCACCTACCCGGCGGACTGGGGCACGCGCTCGAAGGACGTGGTGGCCATGGTCGAGCTGCCGTTCGAGCCTGTCGCCGGCGGCTCCGAGGGCGCGATGATCGCGGAGCTGAAG
>JAJDUQ010000059.1 GCA_022826505.1 Gammaproteobacteria bacterium | reverse complement strand
CTCCCACTCTCCAGTCGCTGACACTCCTCCTCACCCCGGGTGTTGAGCGCAACTCCCGGGCACCTCCTTCTGCCAGTCAGACCCGTCCTCCGGCTACTCTCGCTATCCGGGCTAAAATCCAGCGTGAAATCACCCTGCCGCGTCACCCCCGCTCGTCGCCACGTTCGACGGTGCAATGATCCCGCGGGCGGCCAGATTGTCGATCTCGGCCGCATCGAAGCCCCATTCGGCGAGGACGTTGCGCGTGCCGCTTCCGGGCGCTGGAGGCGAGCACCGAATTCCGCCTGGAGTCCGATCGAAGCGCGGCGCCGCGTTCGGCTGCACGATCCCGTCGCGTTCGACGAACGTGCCGCGCGCGGCGTTGTGCGGATGGCGGTGCGCCTCGTCCATCCCGAGCACCGGCGCAAAGCAGGCGTCGGTTCCTTCGAGGATCCCGCACCACTCGTCCCGGGTACGGGTGCGAAACAGCGCCGCCAGCCGCGCCTTGCTCCCGGGCCAGTCGGCGCGGTCGGTGGAGTGGGGGGCATCGCCGGCATCGAGTCCGATCTGTTCAAGCAGCTCCGTGTAGAACTTGGGTTCGACCGGAGCAATCGAGATGTACCGTGCGTCGCTCGTCTCGTAGACGTCGTAGAAGTGGGCGCCGCTGTCGAGGATGTTCTCTCCGCGAGGCGCGTCGCTGATGCCGGCCGCCCTCAGGGAGTAGGCCGAGGTCATGAGCGACGCCGCGCCGTCGATCATCGCGGCGTCGACGGTCTGCCCCTGTCCGGAAGCCCTCGCCTCGTACAGCGCCGCAACCACCCCGAGCGCGAGGTACAAAGCGCCGCCGCCGAAGTCCCCGACGAGATTGTGAGGCGGCGTCGGCGGCGCACCGCGCCGGCCGATCGCGTTCAGGGCGCCCGTCAGCGCGATGTAGTTGAGGTCATGCCCCGCCGCCCCGGCGAGCGGACCGTCCTGCCCCCATCCGGTCACCCGGCCATAGACCAGCTTCTGATTGCGGGACGCGCAATCCCGCGGACCGAGGCCGAGACGTTCGGTGACGCCGGGCCGGAAGCCCTCGATGAGCGCGTCGGCGCGCTCGACGAGGCGAAGTACCGTCTCGACGCCCTCGGGGTGCTTGAGATCGACCGCGATGCTCGGCCGGCTGCGGTTGAGGAGGTGGAACTTCGGGGCCATTCCGATGCCGAGCCCCGAGTCCGTCGGGCGGTCGACACGCACGACGTCGGCTCCGAGCTCGGCGAGGAGCATCGCGCACATCGGACAAGGCCCGATACCCGCGAGCTCGATGACTCTCAATCCCTGAAGGGGGCCCATGCGGTCGATCTCCGGTGTATCCAGGACGGCCGGAGATGGTACACGCGGCGGCGAATGGCGGAACCCGCACGGGTCCGCCGGGATTTCGCGAGCCCGCCCGGACTTGCATCATCCGGAGGACCACGCCGCACCGTGTCGGATTCTCCGCCGCTACCGGAACCCGACGGCTCCTTCGCGCCGAGGCGCCGGAGCCAGCGGTCGGACCCTCCCGCGTGCGGGCGTCGTCTCTCCCGGCGGTTCAGCCGGGCAGCGATACCCGGTTGCAGCGGCAGGTGCCTATCTGATGCAGCTCGATGACGTTCCCGAACGGATCGGGCACGAAGACCTGGTCGGAGTCCTTGCCCACCAGGCTGCGCACCGTCCAGTGGCGTACCCCCCGCTCCTCGAGCTCTCGTCGCGCTTCGTTGATGTCCTCGACCGCGAGCGCGACGTGGGTTCGAGTCGGGTCTTCCTCGGCATTGCGCGCGACCGGCGATACTCCGGTGGCTCCCATCAGATGAATCTGGGTGCGTTGTTCGTCGTTGCCGACGTACATCCAGAAGCCGGGGATTCCGGGGATGTCCGGGCGGCCCTCGTCGGCCTCGAGTCCGAGCAGGTCGGAGTAGAACTCCCTGGCCTTTTCCTGCGCGTCGTCCGAAGGATCGATGCGAATGCCGTGGTGATGCAACTCGATGACCTTGATGGGCATGGTGGTGTCTCCCGCGCGATGGCCGCGACGGCGGCATGGATGACCGTCAAAGCTAGACGAACCGCAAGCGGGTGACAATCGGCTACGGAAGAGGGCGGCCCCGCACCTCAGGTCTCGGCGAGCAGTGCGTCCACCACCGCGGCGAGGTCGTCGTGGACCTCGAAGTCGCTGGAGTCGACGCCTCGGCGAGCGGCTGACTTCCCCTCGCCGGTACGCACCCGAATCGGCCGCGCTCCCGCCGCGTGTGCGGTTTCGAGCATTGGCCGGGTGGCGGCGACACACGGCACGCCGTCGAGGGAGACGTGCAGCCGTTCGGCAATTTCGTGCAACACGCTCGGGCACGGAGCGAAGCACTCGCACTCGTGCCTCGGCAGGCAGAGACAGACGAAGACGGCGTCGATGGTTCCGCCGTACTCCGCGAGCCGCCGGTGCATCAGTTCGTGGATTCGATTGAGGTCCTCGAAGCTGAGGTGACGCCGGCGGATGCCCGGTTGCTTCGTCACTGCGATGACGTGGTAGTCGGCCCGGCCCAGACGCGCGATGGCGTCGAGGCTTCCGGCGATCGGCCGCCAGTCGTCTGCGGACCGAACTGAATCGGGGAGCGCCTCGTTGATGACCCCGTCCCGGTCGAGGATGACGAGTTTCAACCGTCCGCTCCGCGGAGGCGCGCCGCAAGAAGGCGTGGCGCGGCAGGCACGGCTCCTGTCGGGGATGCCGGTGATTCAGGTCTCATTTCAGTCCCTGGGGACGATACGCACTGCGGCCTGATGCTCGCCGGTTCGCAATGCTCCCGGTCTCGAACGGGTTGCGCGTACGCAGCTCGGGAAACAGCGAGAAGTCCCGATCTCGCGTGAGCAGGGCTTCGACTCCGTGCGCGACGCAGAGCGCCGCGATTCGAGCGTCGTGAACGACTCCGCCCACGACGTGAGGCCGATGCACGAACCGCCGCAGAATGTCCGCGAAGTCCTCCGTCTCGCCAATCATGCGGTTCGACGGCGATGCGGTCCACGCTTCGAACTGGTGCCATGCTCGCTCCGGAGTCGTGGCCTCGTCCTTCCAGATACGCCGGTTGGTGACCACGCTCAGGAACTCGTAGCAGCATGGCCAGGGAATTGCCCAGGCTCGATCCCCCTCGGCAAGCTCGACGATGAGCGCGTATGCCGCATCCCCGATCCTCGACTCCCGCCGGTGCGCGTAGACGAGAAGGTTGGTGTCGACCGCGATCACCGGGATCCGCGGTCGCCGTAAATCATCTCGCGCAGCTCCGGCCAGGAGTACGTTTCCAGCGGATCGGCCGCATGGGGATCGCCCACTCTGAGATCCGAGAGCTTGTATCGGTGACCGGAGTGCGTGGAGGCGAGCAACTGCCGAAGCCCGTCCTCGACCACGGCGCGCAACGGCCGTCCCGTGTCCCTGGCGTGACGCTTGGCGCGCGCGAGCAGCTCGTCATGGATGTCGATGGTCGTCTTCATGGTCCCATAGTACCCATACCATTCGATATGGCACAGCACGATTTTCGGTGGCGGCGGCGACAGGGGACATTCCGTCACTGTACAGTTCGCCGACGGCGGTGGAGTCCGGTGTGCTCGCCTCGACATCCCGGACCATCGGAATCGAGCGTGTGTGTGACTTTCGATTCGTCCGATTGTCCGTGCGCCGCATTCAGCCGATTCGTCGACGCAGCAGAGCATTCATGAAACTGTCCGATTCCCGATTCCGGCACACCGGATGTGACGACCGCGTCGACGTGGCCATCGTCGGCGCAGGCTTCGCCGGGCTCTACATGCTGCACCGGTTGCGCGGGCTGGGGTTCACTGCCCGCGTGTACGAACGGGCGGACGGCGTGGGAGGCACCTGGCACTGGAACCGGTATCCCGGCGCCCGCTGCGACATCGAGAGCATGCAGTACTCGTTCCAGTTCGACACCGCACTGGAGCAGGAGTGGGAGTGGACCGAGCGCTACGCCGCTCAGCCGGAGATCCTGCGCTACGCGAACCACGTCGCGGACCGCTTCGATCTGCGGCGCGACATCCGGTTCCGCGCCCCGGTGCTCGCCGCGACCTGGGAGGAGACGACCGCGCGCTGGGTGCTTCGAATCGGCTCCGGCGAACGGGTTCGGGCTCGATACTGCGTCATGGCGACGGGCTGCCTTTCGATCCCCAACACGCCGCGCATCGAAGGGCTGGAATCGTTCGCCGGACCGCGCTACCACACCGGAGAGTGGCCGCACGATCCGGTCGACTTCAGCGGTCGGCGGGTCGGCGTCGTCGGCACCGGCTCGTCGGCCATCCAGGCGATCCCGATCATCGCCGAGCAGGCGAAGCGCCTCTACGTCTTCCAGCGCACGCCGAACTACGCGGTGCCCGCGCACAACCGTCCCCTCGGCCGCGCCGAGCAGGCGGAGGTCAAGAAGCACTACCCGGAGATGCGGGCCCGCGCGAAGAAGACCCGGAACGGCGTCGACCACTCGCCCAACCCGGCGTCCGCGGTCGAGACGGCCGAGGAGGAACGCATCGCGGAGTTCGAGTCGCGATGGTCGACCGGAGGTCTCGGATTCCTCGGTGCGTTCTCGGACCTGCTCGTCGACCACGAGGCGAACGCGATGGCGGCGGAGTTCGTCCGCTCGAAGATTCGCCGGAAGGTCGAGGACCCGGAGGTGGCCCGTCTGCTCACGCCGCGCTCCACCTTCGGCTGCAAGCGGCTCTGCGTCGACATCGACTACTTCGAGACCTTCAATCGCCCGAACGTCACCCTGGTGGATGTGAGCCGCTCGCCGATCGAGCGCATCGTTCCCGGGGGGCTCGTCGTCGACGGCGACGTCTACGCGTTCGACACGCTGGTCCTCGCCACCGGCTTCGACGCGATGACCGGCGCACTCGCCCGAATCGACATTCGCGGCCGCGGCGGCATCGCGCTGAAGGACAAGTGGCGAGACGGGCCGCGCATGTATCTGGGCCTCGCCTCGGCCGGCTTCCCGAACCTGTTCGCAATCACGGGGCCCGGAAGTCCCTCGGTCCTGAGCAACATGCTGCCGTCGATCGAGCAGCACGTGGACTGGATCGCGGATCTGCTCGACTATGCGCGCAAGCACCGGCGGCCGATCGTCGAAGCGACGGCCGAGGCCGAAGACGACTGGGTCGCGCACGTCAACGACGTCGCGAACCGCACCGTCTTCCCTTCGTGCAACTCGTGGTACCTCGGCGCGAACGTCCCCGGCAAGCCCCGGGTCTTCATGCCCTACCCCCGCATGCCGGCCTACGTGCGCAAGTGCGACCGGGTGGCCGCGCGCGGCTACGAGGGATTCGAGCTGAACGAGGCGCCGGTCGTGCCGAGCCCGGGCTCGGGCCTCGTCCGCGGCCTGCCGCATGCAATCGAAGGGAGTCCCGCCGCATGACGTTCTACGCCGACCTCCACGTCCACTCCAAGTACTCCCGCGCCACCAGCCGCAACTGCGACCTCGTGCACCTGGCCATCTGGGCCCGCAAGAAGGGCATCGGCATCGTCGCCACCGGCGACTTCACCCATCCCGCCTGGAGGGCCGAGCTGAAGGAGCAGCTCGTGCCGGCGGAGCCGGGGTTGTTCCGGTTGCGCCCGGACCTGGAGAGGTTCGTCGACGAGAGGCTCCCCGCCGCGTGCCGGAGCGGCGATACGGCGGTCCGGTTCATGCTGTCGGTCGAGATCTCGACCATCTACAAGAAGTACGACAAGACCCGGAAGATTCACCACCTGATCTACACCCCGGACTTCGAGTCCACCGACCGGGTGGTGGACAGTCTGTCCCGGATCGGCAACCTGCACTCCGACGGACGTCCGATCCTCGGGCTCGATTCCCGGCATCTGCTGGAAATCGCCCTGGAGTCGGGCCCCGGCTCCTATCTCGTCCCCGCCCATATCTGGACCCCGTGGTTCGCCGCGCTCGGGTCGAAGTCCGGCTTCGACGCCATCGACGAGTGCTACGGGGACCTCGCGCCGCACATCTTCGCGGTGGAGACGGGACTTTCGTCGGACCCGCCGATGAACTGGCGGGTCTCGTCCCTGGACCGCTTCCGGCTGGTGTCGAACTCCGACGCCCACTCGCCGGAGAAGCTCGGAAGGGAGGTGTGCGTCTTCGACACCGATCTGGACTACTTCGCGCTGCGCCGGGCGCTGGAGACGGGGGAAGGGTACGAGGGCACGCTGGAGTTCTTCCCCGAGGAGGGGAAGTACCACCTGGACGGGCACCGCAACTGCAACGTCCGTCTCTCGCCGGGCGAGACCCGCGCGCGCGAAGGTCTGTGCCCGGCGTGCGGCAAGCCGCTCACGGTCGGGGTGATGCATCGCGTCGAGGACCTCGCGGACCGGCCCGAGGAGGTCGCCCCGCCCGCCACTGCGGGCCCGATGCAGAGCCTGATTCCCCTACCCGAGATCCTGTCCGAGATCCACCAGGTCGGTCCGAAGAGCAAGCGGGTTGCGCGGCACTACGAGAGCCTGCTGGGGCAGCTCGGACCCGAGCTCCCGCTGCTGAATGTTCTTCCGCTGGAGGACATCGCACCGGCGTCGTCGTCGCTGGTCGCCGAGGCGGTCTCGCGTTTGCGCAGGCAGGAGGTGATGCGGGAGGCCGGTTACGACGGGGTGTACGGCACGATTCGCCTGTTCGAGGACACGGAGCTGCGCAGCTTCACGCGCGGGGCATCGCTGTTCCACGAGGAGGCCGCGGCCGCATCACCGGCTGACGGCGTTTCGGCCGATCCGCGCCTCGACGTCGATGCACGCGCCGCGGTCGAGCCGCGACGGACACGGATGCCGGCGCCCCGGCCGGATGGCGGGGGTTCGTGCGGGTCGCGGGAGTCCGCAAAGTCGCATTCGACCGGGAGAGGTTCAACCGGAGCGTCACCGAAAGGGCTCGACGATGAGCCCGAGCGCCCATCGGGTGAGCCGGCAGCACCGCATGGGACCGGGACGACGACAGCGAGCGCCCCGGCGGATGCGTCTCCGGATGTGTCGTCGCAGCGTCGCCGCCGGACCGGCGGTGCCGATGATCTCCTGTCCGGACTGGACGACGAGCAGCGTCGCGTCGTCGAAACCGTCGCGGGACCCTTGCTCGTCGTGGCCGGCCCGGGGTCGGGGAAGACCAGGGCCCTGACCCGGCGCATCGCCCACCTCGTCACCAACGCCGGCGTACCCGCGGGTTGCTGTCTCGCCATCACCTTCACCCGCAGAGCGGCCGGGGAGATGCGCGACCGCCTGCGGGCGTTGCTGCCGGATGCATGGGAGCAGGTTCCGATCCACACGTTTCATTCCCTGGGCCTCTCCCTCCTGACGGAACATCACAACGCGGCGGGCCTGCAGCGGGGCTTCCGGGTCGCGTCGGAGGCCGAGCGGATTCAACTGCTGCGGGATGTGCTGGACATCTCGGAGCGCAGGGCGCGCGGCCGGCTGTCGGGCATCTCGCACGCGAAGCGCGCCGGCGGGGCATCGTCGGTCGATGTTCCCGGTGAGGTGTTCGAGGCATACGAGAGCGCGCTGGAATCCCGCAACCTGTGCGATTTCGACGACCTCGTGATCCGGGCCGCGGATGCGCTGGAAGCCGAGCCCGCACTGCGGGCGCAGTACCGCCAGCACTGGCGGTGGGTGTCGATCGACGAGTACCAGGACGTGGACGAGCAGCAGGTCCGGCTCGTGAAACAGATCGTTCCCCGGGACGGCAACATCTGCGCCATCGGGGATCCGGACCAGGCCATCTACGGCTTCCGGGGCGCGGACGTGCGCTTCTTCTCGGAGTTCCGGAGGGACTTCCCGGGGGCGGCGGTCGTGCGCCTCGCGCGCAACTATCGCTCGGACCGGAACATCGTCACCCTGTCGTCGCAGGTCATCGCGCGGTCGGGGTCCGCCGCGCGTGCGGTCCCGGCGGTACGGGACCCGGCTGGTGGGGGCGACTGTGAACGGACGGGCTCCGTCTCCGCGGCGGAAGGCGCATCCGACCTCGTCACGATTCACGAAGCCCCCACCGAGAAGGCGGAGGCGGAGTTCATCGTTCAGACCCTTGAACGCGCCCTCGGCGGGCACAGCTTCTTCTCGATCGACAGCGGCCGCACCGACGACGGGAGAGGACAGGACTTGTCCTTCTCCGATTTCGCGGTGCTGTACCGGACCGAAGCGCAGGTCCCGGCGCTCGTCGAGGCGCTTCAGCGTTCGGGGATGCCCTTTCAGCACCGTTCGCACCGCCGTCTGCTGGAGCATCCTGGAGTGACGGCGGTGGTGGAGTCCCTGCGCGGTTCGTCGGGTTCGGGCTCGGTTCGGGAACGGCTCGAAGCGGTACGTGGTGGAGAGGGCCGTGGTGGCGCGGAGATCCTGGAGGCGTGCGAGCTGCTGAGGCCCGCCGCGGTCGCATGCGGAGAGGATCTGGAGCGGTTCCTGTCCGATCTGTCGCTGGGCACCGAGGTCGATGCCTGGGACCCTCGCGCCGACCGAATCTCGCTCCTGACTCTCCATGCCGCCAAGGGGCTCGAGTTCCCGGTCGTTTTCATCGCCGGTTGCGAGAACGGCCTTCTCCCGCTGACGTGGGGGAAGGCCGACAAGGCGATCCTCGACGAGGAACGGCGTCTGTTCTACGTCGGCGTGACTCGCGCGAAGAGGAAGCTGCTGTTGTGCCGGGCCGGGAAACGACTCTGGCGAGGAAAGATACGCGAGCTGCCGCCATCTCCGTACCTGGCCGACATCGAGGAGCGGCTCCTTGAATCGAGTCGTTCGCGGATTCCCGGAAAGCCGGGAAAGAGCGATCACGGCCAGTTGAAGTTGTTCTCCTGAGCCGGCACCGGCAGAACCAGTCGTCCGGGATCCTGGTCCCCGCCCACCTGACCGCCATTTCTCACCGATTCACGGCTGCGGACGCGGATCTGACTGGATTGGCTGCGTTGAACGCGGCCAGGGTGCTCGATCGATGTCGAGTGCCTGAGACGCCTTCACCGGTTCCGATTCCGCTCGAGAGCCCCCCTGCCCCGGCCTGCTCGGACAATGGGTGCGTCGTAGGGCTCGATCGCCGCATCCGCGGTCACCAGCGTCAACCCCTCGACTTGGGCTTGCGCCACCAGAACACGATCGAACGGATCGCGATGGTGCGGTGGCAGCGCCGCGACGGCGAGTGCGTGTGCATGCGTTACGGCGAGTTCCTCGAATCGGCTCAGCCGCATGCGTTCGGGTACGTAGAGCGCAGGGGGTTCAGGAAGCGGAAGCTTCCCGACCGCGTACTTGATTGCAATTTCCCAGGCGCTCGCCGCTGAAAGGTATCTCTGCGACGACGACTCGGCGAGTGTCTCCAGAAGATCGTCGGAGAGGCGGCCGGGTTCCGTCTGAAGCCAGAGCCAGCAGTGGGTGTCGAGAAGGAATTTCATCTTCCATCGACGCGACCGTCCGGATCGACGCGACCGGACGCTGCTTCCGGCTTTCGACTATCCGCGCCCTTCGAATGCTCGCAGCAGCTCCTCGTCGAGCGGCTCGTCGAAATCGTCGGGAACGACGAAACGGCCTTCGTCGACTCCGAATACGGGGCGCCTTTCCTCAATCGCCACGAGACGTGCGACCGGTCGTCCCGAGCGGGTGATGACGACCTCCTCTCCGGCAACTGCATGCCGCAGCAACCGGGAAAGATGGGTCTTCGCTTCGTGAACGCTGACCTGATGCATGGCGACGCCAAACTAGACTAAGGCCATGACTAATGTCAATCGGACTCCGGCCGCGTTTCTGCCGCACACCGCCCGTGCCCGCAGGCAAGGATGTCCGAACCCGCCCTGCCGTCTACCTCTCCAGCAGCCGCGGCATCAATTCCACGAGGTTGCACGGCCGCGTGCGGTAGTCGAGCTGGTCGACGATGAGCTTGTCCCAGGCGGTGCGGCAAGCGCCGGACGAACCCGGGAGGCAGAAGACGTAAGTCGCGTTGGCGACCCCGGCCAGCGCCCGGGACTGGATGGTCGAGGTCCGGATCTCGTCGTACGAGATGGTCCTGAACACTTCCCCGAAGCCGTCGATGGTCTTGTCGAGGAGCGGACTTACCGCCTCGGGCGTCCCGTCCCGGCCGGTGACGCCGGTGCCGCCGGTGCTGATGACCGCGTTGACCTCGGGGTCCGCGATCCAGGCGGACACCGCGGCGCGGATGCGGTAGATGTCGTCGGGGACGATCCGCTTCTCGTGCAGGGAGTGGCCGGCCGCGACCAGGCGGTCCGCGAGCAGCCGGCCGGACTTGTCGGTGTCCTCGTCACGGGTGTCGGACACGGTGAGCACGCAGATGGAGAGCGGGATGAACTCGCGATCGGGGCGGGCAGGGGTCGAGTCGTTCATGGGTCGGTGGCTCGCGGAATGACATGATCCCGCGGAAGACTAGCCCGAAAATTTTGGCGATTCACGGCTGCGGACGCGGATCTGACTGTTTTCGCCGCGTTGAACGCGGCCAGGGTGCTCGACCCACGGTTGTTGGACATTGGGTCAAGTACGCCTGCGCGCCCTGACTCGCGAATCGGTGAAATTTTCGGGCTGGCATTCCGGGGGGGTCTGGACTGCGCCGCCCGCGCCGCTGGCGGCTCACATCAGGCCGAAGAAGGGTTGAACCTCGACGACCGTGCCGGCCTCCACCGTGGCGCCGTCCTCGGGGAGGACGATGAAGCAGTTCGCGTCGCTCATCGTGTGCAGAAGGCCGGAGCCGGTCTTGCCGGTGCTGCGCACCACCAGCGCGCCGAACTCGTCGCGTTCGAGGACGGCGCGGTAGTACTCGACCCGTCCCGGCTTCTTGCGCAGCCGCGTGGCGCACCGCGCTTCCAGCGCCGGCAGCGGTCTGGAATCGGCCTCGCCGGCCACCGCCCGGATTGCGGGCGCCACGAACTGGTAGAACGTCACCATCACCGCGACCGGATTGCCCGGCAGACCGAAGAACACGGAATCCCCCACGAAACCGAACGCGAGCGGACGCCCGGGCCGGATCGCGATGCGCCAGAACCCGACCTGGCCGAGCTCGGAGAGGACCTCCTTGATGTAGTCGGCCTCGCCGGTCGACGCGCCGCCGGAGGACAGCACGACGTCGGCGCGGGCCGACGCTTCACGGAACGCGTCGAGCACCGCGTCGCGACGGTCCGGCACGATGCCCAGATCGATGATGTCCACCCCGAGGCGGCCGAGCATGCCGTGCATGGTGAAGCGGTTGCTGTCATAGACGAGTCCCGGCGCGAAGGGGGCGCCGGGGGGCCGGATCTCGTCGCCGGTCGAGAAGTATGCGACCCGCAACCGGCGGTAGGCATCGAGCTCCGTGACGCCGAGGGACGCGAGCAGACCCATCTCCGCCGGCATCACGCGGCGCCCGCGCGGGACCACCACTGCGCCTGCCGCGAGGTCTTCTCCGGCCTGACGCACGTGCTGGCCGGCCTTGGCGCCGGGCGGAATCCGCACCCGGTCGCTCTCGACCTCCACGTGCTCCTGCATGACCACGGTGTCGGTGCCGTCGGGCATGACCGCTCCGGTCATGATCCGCACTGCCTGGGACGGCCCTATCCGACCCGCGAACGGCTTGCCCGCGTAGGCCGTGCCCAGGACTTCGTACCAGCGCGGCGCGGCATCCGGCAGCGAATCTCCGGCGCATGCGTAGCCGTCCATTGCCGAGTTCGTGTGCCCCGGCACGTTGATCGGCGAGACGACGGCGCGGGCCGCCACGCGCCCGAGCGAATCGATCACCGGAACCGTCTCGGTCGCTTCCACCGCGCGCACATGGGCCCTGATTCGCCGCATCGCCTCACCCGGCGGCAGGAGGTCCGGATCGCCTTCGTAGCAGTCGGGAAGGGGCTCGGGCAGGCTCATGCGCGGGACGTTCTCGCGATGCCGCGGCAGCGTCAAGTCGCTTCGCTCAACATCGTGTCGATGACGTAGCTTGCGATTTCGTCAGGCGAGTTCAGGTCGAGCATGGGCAGCGCAACCGGCGCGCCGAGCGGAGCGTCGGTCGCGAGCGCGACGATGGTGTCGTCGCGGGGATGGAGCAGGGGGCGGCCGAAGCTCGGGCGGTGGAGCTCGATCTTGGGGAATCGCTCGTGCTTGAACCCTTCGACCAGAATCAGATCGAGCAGCTCCTGATCGAGCTCCAGGAGCACCTCGTCGAGCGGCGGCTCGCGGTCGATCGGCCGCTCCACCATCAGCGCCCAGCGGCGGCGCGACGAGATGAGCATCTGCGCCGCACCGGCCTTGCGCAGCTCGTAGCTGTCCTTCCCGGGGGTGTCCACGTCGAAGTCGTGGTGAGCGTGCTTGATCATCCCGACGCGTATCCCGCGCCCGGCGAGGATGGGCAGCAGCCGCCGCAGCAGGGTCGTCTTGCCGGTGCCGCTCCAGGCCGCGAAGCCGAGAATGGGGATGTGCGCGTTCGTCAGCATGGATGCGGCGGCTCGCCCGCGGTTCGGCCCCCGAGTTGCGCCAGACGTCGCTCCAGGCGGTCGCGTTCCGACGGGGTGTTCACGTTGAGAAACGTGTCGAGGGCATCGGAGAAGTCCGCGGTCACGGTATGCCGGGTCGCATACCACCTGTCGATCTTGCGTTCGCCGGTCCCGAGGAAGGCGAGCAGATCCGGCAGCAGATCGTGCGCCAGCAGGGCGAACACCGGCTGCATGCGCTCGCCGTCATGGGCCACCGCGATCTCGGCGTCGTCGCGGGCCAGCGCCGCATGCAGCCGTGGCCCGAGCTCGCCAGTGACGAGCGGCGAGTCGCACGGAGCGGTGAGCAGCAGTCGGTTCGCCGATGCTTCGAGCGCGCTCGCCATTCCCGCGAGGGGGCCGGCGAAGCCGCCGACGGTATCCGCGATGACGCGGCATCCGGTGATGGAACGGTACGCGTCGGCGTTGCGGTTGGCGTTGACGATCACCTCCGCCGCCTGTGTCCGGAGGACATCGACGGTGTGGGCGATCATCGGCTTGCCCGCGACCTCCACCAGGCCCTTGTCCTCGCCGCCCATGCGCCGGGCTCGGCCGCCTGCGAGCACGACGGCGGTGATTTCCTCGCGGGGGTAGGGTGTCACCGCGCGTGGCGTCTCGCGCGATGCGCGGCGGCGGCAGGCGCCATGCCGGCGAGATGGGTTGTTGGTCCGCGCATGTCGTCATCCGCAAGTTGCCGTCCCGCACCACGGAATGTTGAGTCATTCCGTGGCAAATGGCCACCGGACGCCGGCGAGGCTGCGCCTTCGCTTCTCGCTGGACAAGGCTGCGGAAGCGGATTGTGATTTCCGGATATCCGCTTACCATGCGACCGGGATTGGGATCAGCGCTACGGCACGGTGCGGACACGGTGGTCCCGAGGGCAGGAGAGACGCAGTGACGGCACGACTGACCCGCAGGCAGCTCGATTGCGCCGGCGAGGGCTACGACCCGGTCGCCTCGCGGTCCGCGTCCATCGGCTCGGACTGCTACATCGAGCGGGAGTTTCTCGAAGTCGAGCGCGAGCAGGTCTTCCGGCGAAGCTGGCAGTTCCTCTGCCACGAGGAGAAGCTGCGCGAGCCCGGCAGCTACGTGACCGCCGCGGTCGCGGATCGGAGCGTCGTCGCAGTGCGCGGCAAGGACGGTGCGCTGCGCGCGTTCTACAACGTCTGCAAGCATCGCGGGCACGAGCTGCTGAAGGGTGCCGGCACGACGCGGCTGATCACCTGTCCGTACCACGCCTGGGTCTACGCGCTCGACGGCCGTCTGCACCGGGCCCGCCGGTCGGAGCTCATCGAGAACTTCGACGCGCAGGGCATCTTCCTCACGCCGGTGCAGGTGGAAGTGTTCTGCCACCTCGTGTTCGTCAACCTGGACCCCGAGGCGCCGCCGCTCGCCGAGCAGACGGAGGGCCTCGCCCGGGAAGTGACGAAGTATGCTCCCGACATCGTCGATCTCACTTTCGCGCACCGACTGACCTACACCGTGCGCGCCAACTGGAAGGCGGTCGTGGACAATTTCCTGGAGTGCTACCACTGCCCGGTCGCGCATCGGGACTTCGTGACGCTGGTGGAGATGGACACCTACAAGGTCACCACCCACGGCATCTGGTCGAGCCACATGGCGAAGGCGGGCCGGGTGCAGAACCGGGCCTACGGCGTGGGGGAAGCGAGTGTGACCGACCACGCGGTGTGGTACCTGTGGCCGAACACCACGCTGATGCGCTACCCGGGCCGCGGAAACTTCATGGTGTGGCGGTTCGTCCCGGTGGGTCCGGAGGAGACGTACGAGGAGTTCGACTTCTTCTTCGAGAGCGCGCCGCCCACGGAGTCGGAGATGGAGGCGATCCGGTTCATCGACGAGGTGCTGCAGCCCGAGGACATCGGCCTGGTCGAAAGCGTGCAGCGCGGCATGCGCACCCCCGCCTTCGAGCGCGGCCGCTACCTCGTCGATCCGGGCGGCTCGGGCTTGAGCGAGCACGCCGTGCATCATTTCCACGGGCTGGTGCTCGATGCCTATCGCCGGGTCGACGCGTCGTGAGCGCGGTGCGCGATGGGTACCTTGCCGGGAAAGTGGCCGTCGTCACCGGCGGCTGCGGCGGCATCGGCACCGCGGTCTGCGCGCGGTTCGCGGCCGAGGGCGCGGCCGTGTACGCCACCGGTCCGGCGGAGCCGGTCGGCGGCGTCGGGTCCGGCATCACCTTCCATCGCCACGATGTCGCCCGCGAGGAGCACGCGGTGGAGCTGATGGCCCGCGTCGAGCGCGACCACGGCCGGCTGGACGTGCTCGTCAACGCGGCCGGTATCGAGATCGAGAAGACCGTCGAGCACACCTCGCTCGAGGAGTGGAACCGCATCTTCGCGATCAACGTGACCGGCACCTTCCTGACCTCGAAGCACGCGCTGCCCCTGATGCGCAAGGCCGGCGGAGGCTCGATCATCAATTTCGGGTCCTACGACGGCTTCATCGCCGACCCGAATCTCGCCGCCTATTGCGCGACCAAGGGCGCGGTGCACGCGCTCACGCGCGCGATGGCCTGCGATCACGGGCCCGACAACATTCGCGTGAACGCGATCTGTCCCGGCTACGTGGACACGCCGATGCTGAAGAGCTTCTTCGATTCCATGAGCGACGCCGGGAGCATGAGAGAGGAGGCGCGCCGCGTGCACCCGATGCGGCGCTACGGCACGCCGCAGGACATGGCGAACCTCGTCAACTGGCTGGCCGGCGACGAGGCGCGCTACGCGTCGGGACAGTTGTGGGTACTGGACGGCGGCCTCTCGGCGCAGGTGCAGCAGATGCGGGTCTGAAGCCGACGGGCAGCGGCCCGGGCGGCATGAGACGATGGTGCAGTGCGGGTTCGGGTCCATGACGCCGCGCGGTGGTGCACCGCCCGATGGTGCTCGATTCCTCCGCCGGAATCGGGCGCATGGGGGAGTGGCCGGGAAAGAGCGGGGGCGATGTGCGCCGCCCGGCAAATCGGTCCCCGGAGCCTGATTGGTGGTAGCATTTCGGCATCGCTCGACCTTCGGACAGTGCCGCAAGTGACCGCCCCGACACAGATGAGCGCGCCGCTTCCCGCCCAGGCCCCACCGGCCCCGTCACCGGCCGCGACCGGCTGGACGTCTTGAGAGCCCGAGATCTTCACAAAGGGGTCACCGCCGATGAACGAAGAGACTTTCAACCTCCAGATCCGCAAGTTCCTGAAGAAGGTCGGGGTCACCTCGCAGCGCGAGATCGAGAAGGCGGTACGCGACGCGGTGGCGTCGGGGGCGTTGTCCGGGAACGGGAAGGTGCGCGCCTCGGTCACCCTGAAGCTGCCCGATCTGGGTGTCGAGCTGGACATCGACGACGACATCGCCCTCGACTGAACGCCGCGCAGTTGCAACGGCAGCGGACGACACATCGCATCAGACGCTACTTGGAAGGTTTCGGGAGCAGACAATGGCATCCATACAGCCGATCCACCCCGCGGAGTTCTCCGAAGAGGAATGGGGCGTGCGCTGCGAGCTCGCCGCTTGCTACCGCGCATTCGTCAAGTACGGATGGACGGACCTCGTCTACACCCACATCTCCGCCCGCCATCCCACCGAGGAAGGCTGGTACCTCATCAACCCGTACGGCCTCCTCTTCGAGGAGATCACCGCGTCGAACCTGATCGTCGTCGACTTCGACGGCAACGTGGTGCGCGGCGACCATCCCTACAACGACGCCGGTCACGCGATTCACAGCATCGTGCTGATGCGGCGCCCCGACGTTCACTGGGTGCTGCACTCCCATACCCGGGCGGGGATGGCGGTCTCGTGCATGAAGGACGGGTTGCTGCCGCTCACCCAGCAGGCGATGCTCTTCGACGGTCAGGTCTCGTATCACGACTACGACCATCAGACGGTGGGCTCGGAGGAGTGCGAGAAGCTCGCCGCGGATCTGGGGAGCAACAACGCCATCATCCTCCATAACCACGGCCTGCTCACCTGCGGCGCCACCGTCGCGGAGGCGTTCACGTTGCTCTACAACCTCGAGAACGCGTGCAAGGTGCAGGTCGACGTGCTCAGCTCGCGGGTGGAGACGATTCTTCCGAGGCCCGACGCGGTCGCCAAGCTCGCGGCGGTCGGCGGCGCGGGCAGCAACGGCGGGGCCCTGGAGTGGTCGGCGGTGGTGCGTTCCCTCGAGCGCGCCGATCCTTCGTTTCGGAGCTGAGCACGCGCCGGTCGTCGCGTCGTCGGGGCGCATCGTGTCGATGCGCCCGGTTGCCGGTCCACTTCGATCTGTCCGTCCCGGCTCACGACGCTTCCAGTCGCCGCAGATCGAGGCATTGCTCGGGCAAGACATCCGTGACGACGTGTAGCTGGCCGCCTCGTCCGGTCAGCTCGAGCAGCTTCTCCACCGCATAGCCGCCCCACTGGCTGGACACCTGGCGGTAACGCGCACCCAGCACGAGCGTGGACACTCCGCTCGCGAGAATCGCGCCGCAGCACATCGGGCACGGCTCGAAGGTGGTGTAGAGCGTGAACCCGGAGAAGTCGGTGTGCCCCACGGCGGCTCCTGCGTTGCGCAGGGCCACCGTCTCCGCATGTGCCGTGGGATCGGATTCGGTGACGACCAGGTTGCGCCCGCGCGCGACGACGTCCTCACCGTGCACCACCACTGATCCGACCGCGACGTTGCCCTCGGCCGTGCCTCGGCACGCCTCCTCCATGGCCATTCGCATGAAGCGCTCGTGCACGTTCGCCATCATCGGCTCCTGATCGTTGCTACGGTGTCGCGGAAAGGCCGGTACATCGGGATGCTGCGCACGAACGACCCGTCCGCCGCCCGGCTTCGCAGCCGATCGCTTCTGCCCCGGGCGACGCTCCACCCGGGACGGCGCCGATCATCGAGCGGCCCGCCGGGTGGAGCAGATTCGATCCGTCGCCGATGGACGAGCCATGCGGCGAAGGATCACAGTCTGGCGAGGCTGCGCCTCGGACCGACAAGGCATGCGCGGCGCCCCTCTCGACGCGAACCTTGCGGGCGCTTCGTACCCGTCGCAGCCTCGTACCTCCACGCAGGAAATCACGTTCGGAAACCCGGCTCGACAGGCCGCGCGATTTGCGCGCGGCGCCGTTCGGAAAGATCGACACGGCTCAAGACGTCTGGGCGAACCACCAGCGCTCCGCGCTCTTGGCGCCGTCGAGCGTCCAGTTGCCGGCCACCTTCTCCGGATACCGCACGTTGTCGCGCAGTCCGTGCAGGTAGTTCGTGAATCCCCACACGAGCGAGCCGCTGTCCTCGTGCACCAGTCGCTGGCACTCCCAGTACATCTCCCGTCGCTTTTCGTTGTCCAGCTCGGACCGCGCCGCGACGATCAGCTCGTTGAAACGATCCGCCGCCGGGGTGCCCTTCCAGGCCGAATCGTTCCAGTTGGACTCGGCCACGCAGCATGTCGTGAACATCCAGTCGTTGGTCGGCCGGCCACCCCAGTAGGAGGTCACGAATCCCGTGCCGCGCTGGTTCCACACGTTGGACCAGAAGCCGTCCGCCGGCACGCGCTTGACGGTGATGTCGATGCCGGCCGCTGCCGCCGATTCCTTCAGCAGGATGGCGGCGTCGGCCGCGCCCTCGAGCGCCGCCTTGGATGCGAGCAGCTCCAGCTTGATGCCTTCCATCCCGGCCTTCTTCAGATGGAACCTCGCCTTGTCCGGGTCGTACTCGCGTTGCGGCAGCTCGGTGTTGTAGTACTGCTGCGCCGGCGAGATGTGGTGATCGTTGCCGATGACGCCATGCCCTCCCTCGATCTTGTCGACCAGCTCCTGCCTCTTTGCCGACAGCTTGATCGCAAGGCGCAGATCGAGATTGTCGAACGGCGGCGTGTCGAGCCGCATGACCATGTTGCGGTTCTGGGTCCCGGTCACCTCCTGGATCCGCACACCCGACACCCTTGCCATGAGGTGGGCCGTCTTCGGCTCGATGGCGTCGATCACGTCGACTGCCCCGGTGGTCAGGGCGTTCTGGCGTGCCGCCGTATCAAGGATCACCAGGTGCTCGATCTCGTCGAAATGCGCCCGGCCGGCCTTGAAGTAGTCGGGATTGCGCTTGAAGAAGGACCGCACGCCGGGGTCGAACGAGTCGATGACGTAGGGGCCGGTCCCGTTGCCGCTGGTGGTGTCGACATTGCCGTT
>JAJDUQ010000240.1 GCA_022826505.1 Gammaproteobacteria bacterium | reverse complement strand
TCGACCCACTGCGCAGCAGCGCCGCGCCTTCAAGCTGCTCGGTGTTCGGCTGGAACGTACCCAGTAGCGCACCTGCCATTTTTTTGTTTTATCCCGAAAAACAACGGGTTGATTCGTGCATACTCTCGAAGTTCAGTCTAGACGTGACTGCGCGGCGAGGAGTCGATCCCACGGGTCCCGGTGGTCCCAATCCAGGAACGCCGCATATTCGGCATGTTCGTGCGTGATGACCAGCTCCTCGACCGCATTTCTTCTGAGCGCAGCCCGCAATTCCTGCGGCGGAAGATCGACCCGCCTGCGTTTCGCCTTCAGCTCGATCTCGTAGATCGAGACGGCGCTCACGACCAGGTCGTTCTCGCGGTCGAGAATCAGTCGACCGGCCGATTCGGACAGCCTGGCACTGCCCGCCATCCACCAATAGACGGCATGACTGTCGAGCAGCAATCTCACGAAGCAGTCGGGCGTCCGCGCCAGAGGCCCAGTTCGTCGCTGTAGTCACCGGCATCGATCGCAGCCTGCTCCGGATCCTCCTCGTCGAACAGGTCGCCGGGCAGATGGAGATGCGCGAGCGGCGCGGGCTCCCGCGGCGCCGCTTCGGGCGGCGGCACGATTCGCGCCTGCGGCTCGTGGCCCTTGGTGATGAGGATCTCCTCGCCGGCCTTGGCCCGGTCCAGGAGCACGGAGAATTGAGCCCGGGCCTCTGCGACCTTGTACTTGTCGAACGGCATGACCGGTTCCTCGTTTCGGTGTCCGTGACGGCCGATGCAGCCGCTCCTTGGAACTCCGGATCGAGAGTATGTACAACAATGTTGGTCATGTGCAATACCAGGCCCCGATCCGCCAGCGTCAACCGACCCCATGCGGCCAGGTCGGTCGGTGAATGAACGAGCCGCGGAGGACCGTCGAGACCCGGCCGTCGGCCGGTCCGGCGGCCCGACCTCCTGCCAGGCACCCGCCTCCAGGCTCAGATCCCCACCTGTGAAGCACCCGGCGCAGCGGCCCCCGGCTGCTGCCACGACGCCGGCCGGTTCGGCGCTTCGCAGCGCAGGAAGCGCCCTGCCCCTTGCGCGCCGACGAACTCGAACTCGCGGCAGATCACCTCTCCGCGCAGCAGCGTCACCACCGGCCACCCGGTGATCTTCGTCCCTTCGTAGGGCGTGTAGTCCATCTCGTCGTGGAGGATGTCGACGCTCATGGTGACTTCGCGTTCAGGGTCCCAGATCGCCAGATCCGCGTCGGAGCCGATGGCGATGGTCCCCTTGCGCGGATACAGGCCATAGAGCTTCGCCGCGTTGGTGGACGTGAGCGCGACGAACCGGTGGATGTCCATGCGCCCCGTGACCACCGCCCCGGAGAACAGCATCGGCATCCGTGCCTCGATGCCGGGAAGCCCGTTCGTGATCCGATTGAATGGAGGGTTGGGCCCCTGGACGAGCTTGCCCTTCGGGTCGTCGTAGCGAAAGGGAGCGTGATCGGACGAGAACACCTGGAAGGCGCCGGTCTCGAATGTCCGCCACAGCGCCTCCTGGTTCTCGAGACTTCCCGGGGGGGGCGCGCAGATGCACTTGGCACCCTCCATGCCGGGCTTGTCGATGTCCTCGTCGGTGAGGAACAGGTACTGGGGACAGGTCTCGCCGTAGATGGGAAGCCCGCGGCGCTGCGCCCATCGGATCTGCTCCGCAGCCTCGCCGCTCGCCACGTGAACGATCAGGATGGGGACGCCGGCGAGCTCCGCGAGGGTGATGGCACGGTGGGTCGCCTCGCGCTCCTCGGGCGGCGCATGGGCGACGGCCTTGAACTTCGGGGCGGTGTGCCCCCGGTCGAGAAGCTTCTCGGTGAGCCAGGTGATGCAGTCCGCGTTCTCCGCGTGGACCATGGTCATGGCCCCGTGCTCGCGCACCACATCCAGAACCCGGAGGATCTCGCCGTCGGCGAGCTTGAGCGAGTCGTAGGTCATGTAGACCTTCACCGACGTGTAGCCGTCGTGGAACAGCGCGGGCAGCTCCTGCCCCAGCACCTGCGCGGTGGGGTCGGCGACGATCAGGTGGAAGGCGTAGTCGATGGCCGAACGTCCGTCCGCGCGTTCGTGGTAGTCAACGACTGCCTGCCTGAGCGACTGGCCCTTGAGCTGGCGCACGAAGGGCAGGATCGTCGTGTTGCCGCCGCAGGCGGCGGAAATCGTGCCGGACCGGAAGTCGTTGGCGGAACGTGCGCCGGTTTCCGGCGAAGGCTGATCGAGGTGCACGTGGCTGTCGATGCCGCCGGGCAGGACGAGCTTGCCCGACGCGTCCAGCTCCTCCTCGCCGGGCTCGAGCGAATCGCCGAGCGCAACGATGCATCCGTCGCGCACGCCGATGTCGGCCGGGTAGCGGTCGGCCGCGGTCACCACCGTGCCTCCCCGGATGACGAGATCGAAGCTGCTCATGTCTGGGACCTCCCTGTCGAGCCGGCGGTCACGGCATCCCGATCCGCCGGCGGGTGTGTCGAAATCCAGTGCCGGGCGATGTCGATTCGCCGCGCGACCCAGATCCCGTCCTGTTCCCGCAGCCACTGCACGAATCGCTGCAAGCCCCTGAACCGTCCCGGATGCCCGACCAGGCGCAGATGCAGCCCGACCGACATCATTTTCGGCGTGTGTGCTCCCTCGGCCAGCAGCACCTCCACGGAGTCCCGCAGGAACTCGTAGAACTGCGCGCTGGTGGCGATGCCTCCGCGGACGAACTTCGTGTCGTTGGTCGCGAGAGAGTACGGCACCACCAGGTGTGACTGCTCGCCCACCCTCATCCAGAACGGCAGCTCGTCGGCGTAGGAATCGCTGTCGTAGAGAAAGCCGCCTTCCTCGACGAGCAGCCGCCGCGTGTTCAGGCTCGGCCCGTAGCGGCAGTACCAGCCGAGGGGTCGGGCGCCGATGCTGGATCGGATGGACTCGACGGTATCCCGGATGCGGGCGCGCTCGGTGTCCTCGTCGAGCTCGTAGTGCTTCTCCCAGCGAAACCCGTGCGCGCAGACGTCGTGGTCGGAATCGCGTATCTCCGCACAGAGCGCGGGGTTGCGTCGCAGCGCCTCGGCGCAGGCGAAGGCGGTGCATGGGATGCCGGCGGACGCGAAGAGCCCGAACAACCGCCATGCCGCGACCCGGGAGCCGTACTCGAACATGCTCTCGGTCGCGAGGTCGCGCCCGCGGACGTCCGAAGGCTGCGCGCCGAGCTCGGTAAGGGCGCTCTCGGACCGAGCCGCGCCATCGGGCACCGACGGCTCCCCGCCCTCCTCGACGTTGATCACGAAGTTGAGCGCAAGCTTCGCGCCGCCCGGCCACCGGGGGTCGGGAGGATGCTTTCCGTACCCGACGAAGTCTCGCTCGCCATTCACGTGCATGCGGAGACGACCTCTGCGATGGATGGGACCGTGGCCGGAGCGAGCACGCGGGCTTGCTACGACGCGCCGGTTGTGGCTCGAACGCCGGGGCGGAGTCCCGGACGCTCGGGAAGCCGGTCGACCATGGCCCGGATGTGCCGGATGGTAGTCCCGCAGCATCCCCCGATGATCTGCACGCCGCTCTCGACCCAGACCCGGCAGCGGAAGGCGAATTCCTCCGGCTCGACCACGATCCGCGCGAGATGGCCCACCGAGTCGGAGCGCATTGCCTCGGGGTAGGCCATCACCGATCCGGTCCATCGCTCGAAGAGCACTTGCAGTCCCGGGGTGGTGGATTCGAGCGAGCTGTGCATGATGCCGGTGACTTGGGGACCGAGCGAGGCGAGCGCATCGACAATCGTCACGAGCGGTTCACGGGGGGGCGGCTCGTAGCCCTCCGGAAGGCGGCCGTCCTCCTCGCTCGCGATATCCCAGCCGATCATCTCGCCGCCGGCATCTCGACTGGTGCTGATGCCGACCCACACCGGTAGCCCGGTGGCCAGCGCCGCCTCCGTGACTCGCATCGCGCGCTCGACGTCCATCATCATTTCCATCACGAGCAGGTCGCACCCCGCTTCGGCCAGCGTGTCGGCCATTTCCCGATAGTTCGCCGCCTCCCGCTCGGGCGAGGGCAGGTACGCGGGGTCGGGCCCGACGGTGCCGGGCAGCCACGCCACGGTATTGGACATGGAGCCGGCGATCGCAACCGGACGGTCCGGCGCCGCCCGGTCCCGCGCCTCGCGCGCGAGCTCGACCGCGCGCCGGTTGATGGCCACCGCCTCGTCGCCGAGCCCCGCGCCCTCCAGCACGTGCCGGCAGGTGGCGAAGGTGTTGGTGGTGATCACGTCGGCGCCCGCTTCGAGATAGGACTCGTGCACGCGGCGCACCGTGTCGGGGTGCGTCCGGTTCGCCACCGCGCACCACGCGGCGGAATCCATCTCGCCGCCGAGACGCCGGATCTCGGTGCCGGTCGCGCCGTCGAGCACGATGACGTCGCCGGCGGCGAGCTTCTCGTCGAGAATCACGGTGCTGCCTCCCGGCCTGCCTCGAATCTGCCGCTCGCTTCTTCGCAAGCTCGCTCTCGCCATCATCATACGGAGAACGGGGCCGGAGGGTCAGCACGGGGAGTCGGCGGCGCGTGCGGAGTGGCAAATCACTCGTGCGACAGGGGTGTACGTCCCAATCGTGAGGCCGCATGTTTCCCGTCGCGGAATGTGCTTGGGATCGAGGGCATCTTGCCCTCGCAATCGAGGACGGGACGCCCTCGATCCCAGGGTTGCCGCACATGGGACGTACACCGGTGCGACATCGATCGCGAACGACGTTCCGAGCGCTGCCGCTCACACCTCGCGGAGGACGGCCCTGGCGAACCCGGAGCGACGAAGCGGCCGGGAACACCACATAAAGGCAGGTCTCGGTGCGACTCGTCGGATGGACCCGAGCGAACCAGGGCAGTACCACGAGCGCCCGGTATGCCGCCAAGCCTCAACCGGGCGCGCGTGGGTGGAACGCCCCTTCGGATCCGTCCGCGAAAAACGCGCGGCGTGTCAGGAAGTCCGCGGCCAGATAGAGGCCGACCGACAGCACGCCGAGCACCAGCATCGCGGCGAACATGAGGTCGATCTTGGCCCGGCCGTTGGCCAGCAGCATGAGGTAGCCGAGACCTCGCGAGGCCCCGACCCACTCGCCGATGACCGCCCCGATCGGTGCGTAGACCGCGGCCAGCTTCAGCCCCGTCCCCAGCGCGGGCAGTGCCGCGGGAATTCGGATGCGGAACATGATCGCCGCCGGCCGCGCGCCCATCGTCTGCGCCAAGTCCATGAATCCGCGCGGAGTCCGCATCAGGCCGTCGAAGAATGCGGAGGTGACGGGAAAGTAGATGATCAGGACCGCCATCGCGATCTTGGACCACAGCCCGTAGCCCAGCCACAGCGTGAGGATCGGTGCGAGGGCGAAGACGGGGATGGCCTGCGAGAATACCAGCAGCGGGCGCAGCAGCGCCTGTGCGGCGGCGGAGACGCTGAGGTGGATCGCGGTCGCGATCCCGAGCGCGGAGCCGATGGCCAGCCCGATCAGCACTTCGAGGAGCGTCACCCAGGCGTGCTCGCCGATCAGGACCCGATTCCCCCACATGGCGGCCAGGACCTGCCCGGGACTCGGCAGGATGAAGTGCTGAACCCCCGTGGTCCACACCACGAGCTGCCACACGGCGGCCAGGAGCAGGGCCGCCAGCACCGCACTGCGCCATCCCCTCATGATGTTGCCTGGACGTGGTTGCATCCGGGAGTGGCGCTGTCGCGCAAAAGCCGGTGCAGCGCGCCCTGGCATGCGAGCATGGACGAATCGTCCACGGCTCGGGGCGGCTCGCCCGCGGGCGAGCGGATGCTTCTCAAGCCCGTTGCGGTCATCACGTGGATGCTGTGCCCCAGCCGTGCCGCCTCGCCCGGATCGTGGGTCACCAGGAGCACGGTCCGTCCTTCCAGGAGCTCGAATGCGAGGTCCTGCATCTCCGACCGGGTGTGGGCGTCGAGCGCGGAGAACGGTTCGTCGAGGAGAATGAGAGGCCGGTCCTCGGCGAGAGTCCGGGCGAGCGCGACGCGCTGGCGCTGCCCGCCCGACAGCGCCGCGGGCTTTCGATCCTCGAGCTCGGCAAGACCGACGCGCGCCAGAAGCTCCCGGGCGCGCGCGAGGCACGGGCGCTCCCCCCGGAGTCTCGCCCCCGCCGTCACGTTGCCGAGAACGCTGCTCCACGGAAAGAGCAGGTCGCTTTGCGCCATGTACGCAACGCGCCCTGGAATGCGCCGTCCGTCGTTCGCCTCGATTCGGCCCCGGAAGTCGGCATGCGTCTCCAGGCCGGCGATCAACCGCAGAAGCGTGGACTTGCCGACCCCGGACAACCCGAGCAGGCACGTCCATCTCCCCTCCCCGAGCGTCAGCTCCAGGGAGTCGAAGAGCGCACCGGTGCTGGTCTCGGCGTTTCCCCGAACCGTTACGCCGATGGCGCCGGTCACGTGCCTTCGAGACCCATGTCCCAGAAGCCCGCTTCCAGCTCGGCGGCGGTGCGAAAGGTGCGACACAGCGCGCTCCAGCAGGGCGCGTCCGCGAAGCGCGGGCCGAGCCGTTCCTCCAGCGCACTGTCGATCATGACGCCGATCCCGGCGCAGACGTCCTGGTACTCCTCCCCCGCGTAGGTGTCGATCCAGGGTCGATAGGCGTCGCTTGATGCCTCGGCCGCGAGTGCAAGGCCGATCTCTCCGTAGCCCATCGCGCAGGGCGAAAGCGCCGCCATGAGGTCCAGAAAGCCGCCGGAGTAGCCCGAGTCGAGGACGTAGCGCGTATAGGCCAGGTTCTGCGGTGCCTCCCGCACCTCGAAGAGCTGCGCCTCGGCGATGCCCTCGGCGGCGCAGACCTCGACGTGAAGCCGCATTTCATGGTTCACGAGGGCGTCCACGGTCGTCGCGGCGACCTTCATCTCCTCGAGGCTGGTCGATTTCGCGACGGCGAGCGCCCAGGCGCGGGAGTAGTGCACGAGGAACACGTAGTCCTGCCTCAGATAGTGCAGGAAGGCGCTCCGGGGCAGGGAGCCGTCCCCGAGCGCCTGTACGAAGCGGTGGCGCGTGTAGGCTTCCCACTGCTCCGGTGCGGAATCGCGCCACAGGGCGAATGCCCGCCCGTAGTCGGCATCGCGGCTCATTGCGCCGTCACGTCCGTTGCGAGCGCCGCCGGATCGTTCTCGAATGGCACGAGGCCGGACTCGCGCAGGAACGCCTCGAAGCGCCGGTAGCGTCCGGCATCGAATGCGGCGGGACGCAGCGCGAAGCGCGGCAGGGTGTCCCACCAGGCCCGCTCGTTCAGCTCATCCTGAAGCTCCGCGGCGGTCGCGGAGAAGACCTGCCAGCTTGCCTCCGGGTGATTCACGATGAACTGGGTGGCCTTCTCGGTGGCCGCGAGGAAGCGCCGGATCCTTTCGCGGTCCATGGTCTCGCGATTGGCCACGTAGATGAGCTCGTCGTACGACGGAAGACCTTCCTCCTCCAGATAGAAGCAGCGGCCCTCCACTCCCTCGATCCGCATCTGATTCAGCTCGAAGTTGCGATATGCGCCAATCACCGCATCGACCTGTCGCGCCATCAGCGACGGCGAGAGCGACCAGTTCACGTTCACGAGCTCGACGTCCCCGAGCCCGAGGCCGTGGGGCTTCAGGATGGCCCCGAGCATCACCTCCTCCACGCCGGCCACCGAGAACCCGACCTTCTTCCCCTTCAGGTCCGCGACGGACCGGATCGGGCCATCCTCCAGCACCAGCAGGCAGTTGAGCGGCGTGGCGACCAGGGTCCCGACCCGAATCAGCGGCAGGCCTTCATGCACCTGGAGGTGAAGCTGCGGCTGATAGGAGATCGCCAGATCGGCCTTGCCGGCCGCTACCAGCTTGGGCGGATCCGACGGGTCCGCCGGGGGAATGATCTCGATCTCCAGGCCCTGCTCCGCGAAGTAGCCGTTTTCCTGCGCCACGATGACGGGTCCGTGATCCGGATTGATGAACCAGTCGAGGATCAGGGTCAGCCGATCCGCAGCCCCCGCGGGCGCGACCAGGACGAGCGAAAGTGCGGTTGCGAGGACGGTCTTGAGCCCTCTGCCGCGCGCCTTGAAGCGAATCATCGGAATCTTCTCCTCCTGTTGCCGCCGGAACAGGTCCTCACGAGTACCGCGGGCTCAATGGGGTGCACGTCAGATTTGTGGTATGAGGTCATGATGTTGCAGCTTGGCGCTCCCAGTAGTCGTCGAAGCGGTTGCTGGTGATGGCGCATCGCAGGGCGATGATGGCGTTGGCGCCATCGACGCTCCAATGCATGCCGGAG
>JAJDUQ010000229.1 GCA_022826505.1 Gammaproteobacteria bacterium | reverse complement strand
CTCGATGGCTGCGAGACTCTCGGACAGCCCGTCGAGGAGGGTCGCCGCGGTCGTCTCGTTGTTGCCCAGACACAGCACCAGTCGCCGATCGGGAATGCCGGCGAGCGTCACGCCGATGCCGTCCGCATGGACGGCGGAAGTGTCGAGCCGCCGCAACCGGAGAGCGAGGGGAGCGGCGGTCATCGCCATCGTCGTACTGAAACAGACCTGTGTCTGGCCACCGATCTGGTACTCGAATCGCGTGTCGCGCGCCACGTGTTGCGACTCCCTGCCGCCCTGGAGCTGAATGATCGTCATCGACGGAATCGGCTCCACGAGCGTCGGCGCCATCATGGACAGCAACGAGATCGGGAATTCCTGCAGATTCTGCGCGACCATCAGGCGCAGCCGTGCGGCCAGGAACGCAGCGCTCTCCACCACGCGCTCCACATGGGGGTCCCGCGAGGCGCGCGGGCCGATATCGAGCCGGCGGGCGATGTCGGGGTAGCTCTCCGCGAATCTGCGCCCGTGCACGCGGATTTCCTGCAGCTCCCTGATGTAGAACTCCACGAGCTCCTGGTCGATCATGACGCTGACTCCCCATGCAGACGTCGCCTGTCCAGCCGCGTCACCTCGCTTTCATGCCGCGGGGCGGCCGACGACGAGCGGACCATGACCGTTTGGGACGGAATCGATGGTTCAGCCCTTCAGAACAACCACTTCGGCGCTGAGCCCTCCTCCCTTCAGCGGAGACAGAACGCGCAGGGTGACCGAATGATCCTCGGGTTGAACCATCCGCGCATCGATGATGCAGGTGAAATCGGTCCTGCCCTCCAGTGGCGTCACCGACACCTGCGCCAACCGTGGCTCGAACTGCATGAGGACGTCCCGGAGGGCGTTGGCGATGTACTCGCGGTCCTTCCGGGAGCTCGGCGACAGCCCCGACACATCCGGAAGCCCCCAGTTCAGGACGCCGGGCACACGCTGCGGCACCACCTTGCGCGCCCCGAGAATATCGGTCATGTCGCGCGCGAGAGTGGAGGCGTCCGCAGGACTGTCCGATTCGAAGCGATCGAACAGCGGCGTCATGATGGGTACGTCCCTCCGCCCGGTATCCAAGTCGTTCGTCCTGCTCTCTCTATCATCTCCCCTGAGTCAGACTACTCCCCCCCCCCCCGAAGGTCCATCAGTAATGTCACGAATGCAGCCACTCCCGCGATCCGTACATCCTGGATAAATCAGAACTCCGCCGGCGCGACCCGCACCCCGAACTCCCCTCCCGCGTCCATGAGGCACGTCCAGGCGTCCTCCGCGTCGCTGCGCATCCCGTAGAGCTCGAACGCCGGCTCGGCGGTGGTCTGATGGATGAGCACCTGGCACTTCGCGAGCCTCGACTGCGCGCAGCGTCCCGGGCCGGACACGCGGGGATGAAAGTCGAGCGGACAGCCCTTGGCGAGGACGGCTCGCGCTGCGGGACCGGCCAGCGTGAGGATGGTGCGGCCGTGCGACACGTCCGTCAGCGCCGCGTGCCGTCCCTCCAGCGCGTCGCGCAACACGCGCTCGATGCGTGCGACGCGCCGGTCCGGAGTGACGACGAGCCACTCGTCCGGCCCCAGCCAGAGCATGGAAACGTCGCGCTTTCGCGCGACCGTCAGCGGCTCGCTCACCGGTTCGACGCCGAGCACCGCGGAGACCGCGCTCCGGAACTCCGCGCTTGCGCCGTCCCCGCGCAGCACCAGCAGGCCCCGAATCGGGGACTCGCCGAGCATCACCCCCGCGTCGTCGACGGCGGTCGACGCCCGCGCCTCGAGGGCGAGGTGAGCGAGTGCGCTGCGGCGCCGATATTTCTCAGCCATGCGCACGCTCCCCGTCCGGGTCGAAGAAACGCGGTTCGGTGATGCGCGCGGACAGCACGGTCCGCTCGAGCGGCACCATGACCGAGGCGCCGTGGCGGACGCGACCGCCCTCGACGAGGGCGAGTGCGATGGACCGTCCGAGGTTCGCGCTGAAGTAGCTCGACGTGACATGGCCGATCATCCGCATGGGGAGTTCGGTCACCGCATCCACGATCTGACCGCCTTCGGGCAGCACGTCCTCCGGACTGTCCGTCAGCAACCCCACGAGCTGCTTGCGGTCGTTGCGGACGGTGTCGACGCGGTCGAGCGATCGCTTGCCGATGAAGTCCTTGTTCCGGCTGACGATCCAGTCCATGCCCAGATCGATCGGCGTCACCGTACCGTCAGTGTCCTGCCCGGCGATGATGAACCCTCGCTCCGCCCGCAGGACATGCATCGCCTCGGTGCCGTACGGGGTGATCCCGTAGCGCTGGCCGCTTTGCATCAGCGCGGTCCACAGTGAGAGTCCGTAGCCCGCGGGCACGTTGATCTCGAACGACGACTCGCCGGTGAACGAGACCCGGGCCACCCGGGCCGGGAGCCCCGCCACGCGTCCGTCGCGCCAGCTCATGAAGGGAAAGGCGTCCTTGTCGAGGTCGATGTCGGTGGTCAGGTCCGCGAGCAGGCGGCGCGCGAGCGGTCCCGAGATCGAGGCGGTGGCGAGCTGTTCGGTCACGGAGGTGCAGTACACCTCGAGTTCCGGCCACTCCGTCTGCAGCCACTCCTCCATCCACGCGAGCACCCGGGCCGCGTTGCCGCTCGTGGTGTGCACCAGGAAACGGTGTTCGCCGATGCGCAGCGTGACGCCGTCGTCGAAGACCATCCCGTCCTCGGTGCACATCAGGCCGTAACGGCAACGCCCCACCGCAAGCCGCTTCCAGGCATTCGTGTAAATCCTATCGAGAAACTCCGCCGCGTCCGCTCCCTGGACGTCGATCCTGCCGAGCGTCGACGCATCCAGGACCCCGACCGCGTTGCGCACCGCGAGGCACTCGCGGTCGACCGCCTCGCGCATCGACTCATCGTCACGCGGGTAGTACCACGGCCGCTTCCACTGCCCGACGTCCTCGAATGCCGCGCCCTGCTCAACGTGCCACTGGTGCATCGGGGTGGTTCGAATCGGATCGGACAGCCCCCCGACGTCACGGCCGGCGAGCGCGCCGAACGTCGCCGGAGCGTAGGGTGGACGGAAGGTGGTCGTGCCGGTGGCGGCGATGTCGGTTCCGAGCGTCTCGGAGAGAATCGCCAGTGCGTTCACGTTGCTGGTCTTGCCCTGATCCGTGCCCATTCCGGTCGTCGTGTAGCGTTTCAGATGCTCGACCGAGCGATAGCCCTCGCGAGCCGCCAGTGCGACGTCGGCTGCGGTGACGTCGTTCTGGAAATCGACGAAGTGCTTGTCCAGTCGGCGGTTGGCATCGCGCGAGGGAACCGTCCAGAGCAGTCTGATCGGCGTCTCCTCGCGCACGTCGACCTTCGGCAGCGCGGTCGCCCCGCGCTTGCGGAACCCGCACTCGGCGGCGGCGGCCTTTCCGGCCTCCCGGCCTTCGGACAGCGCGAATGCGAGCGCACCGGTCCCGTTGCAACCACCGGCCGAGCGCTGGGCCTGGCGCGCCTCTCCGGGGACGAAGGCTCCCTTCGTCTCGTCGAAGGCAAGGCGGCCGCCCGACTGCGAAAACAGGTGAATGGCCGGATTCCAGCCGCCCGACATGCAGACGAGATCGCAGGGAATCTTCCGATTTCCACCCGCACAGGCAGACCCGGCCGCGGTCAACGCCGCCACCCGGACACCGGTCACCGAGTTCCTTCCCCGTACGTCGGTCACCGCGTGGCCTGTCAGCAGCTCGATGCCCCGGCGCCGCAATTGCGAGCGGCGCATGTCCGACACCTCGGTGCGCACATCCACCACCGTCACGCGTACATCGGCGTCGGCGAGGTCGATTGCCGGGTCGTAGGCGGTGTCATTGTTGGTGAACACCACCGCGTTGGAGCCGGGACGCACCGCGTACCGGTTGACGTAGCTCTGGGCCGCGGAGGCGAGCATGACGCCCGGACGGTCGTTGTTCCTGAACACGAGCGGACGCTCGTGCGCCCCGGTGGCGAGCACGACCTGCCTCGCACGCACCTTCCACAGGCGTTGGCGTACCCGGCCGCGTCGCTCGCGGTGGGGCATGTGGTCGGTGCACCGCTCGAGCACGGTCACGTAGTTGCCGTCGTAGTACCCGAGTGCGGTGGCCCTCGAGAGGATTCGAACCTCCTCCGTGTCCAAGAGATCCGCCACCATGGCCGAGACCCACTCCTGCGCCGGTGCGTCGTTGATGGCCTGTCGGGTTCCGGGAAGGTGCCCGCCCGGCTCGGGCCGCTCGTCGACGACGAGCACTCGTGCGCCGGTGCGGCCCGCGGCATGTGCGGCCGCCAGGCCGCTGGGGCCGGCTCCGATCACGAGGACGTCGCAGTGTGCCCAGGACTTGTCGTAGATATCCGGGTCCGGCCCGGTCGGAGCGCGTCCGAGCCCGGCCGCCTGACGGATGAAGTACTCGTACTTCATCCACCATCGGCCGGGCCACATGAACGTCTTGTAGTAGAACCCGGCCGGAATGAGCGCACTGAGCAGACCGTTCACGGCGCCGGCGTCGAACCTGACGCTCGGCCAGCAGTTCTGGCTGGTCGCGGTCAGACCATCGTGAATTTCGACCTGTGTCGCCCGCAGGTTCGGCTCGCCGGCGGCGCCGATGCCGAGCTGGACGAGCGCATTCGGCTCTTCGACTCCATCGGTGATCACCCCGCGCGGACGGTGATACTTGAAGCTCCGCCCCACCAGCCGCACACCGTTCGCGAGGAGCGCCGAGGCGAGGGTGTCTCCCGAATAGCCGGAATATCTCTCGCCGTCGAACGAGAAGCTCACGGGGCGTTCGCGGTCGATGCGCCCGCCCGAAGGCAGCCGGAATCGCGCGTCCGTCATCGCCCTCTTCCCGTTGCGGCCGGCGCGTTCGGGGGCGGTTCGCCCATGCGATACACGGCGGTGATCTCGTGGGTGATGGTGTCGCGTTCGACGTTGAACCACCGCCGGCAGCCGGCCTCGTGCACCCATCGTTCACGGTGCCGGCCCTTGGGATTGGTGCGCATGAACAGATAGTCGGCCCATTCGGAGTCCGAGAGCTCCTCGGGATGCAGCGGGCGGGCGATGTGAGCCTCGCCTCCGCAGTGGAACTCGCTCTCCTCGCGCGGTCCGCACCATGGACACTCGATCAGCAGCATCGCAACCGTCCTCGTCCGTTCAGTGAGCCACCGCCGCGGCGCCGTGTTCGTCGATCAGGGCACCGCTCGTGAATCGATCGAGCGTGAATGCCGCGTTCAACGCATGGGGCGCGTCATGCGCAATGGTGTGCGCGAATACCCATCCGGAGCCCGGTGTCGCCTTGAATCCGCCGGTGCCCCATCCGCAGTTGAAGTAGAGGTGCCTGACCGGTGTCTTCGAGATGATCGGGCTCGCATCGGGGCAGGTGTCGACGATTCCCGCCCAGTGCCGCAGCATCTTGAGGCGGGAGAAGATCGGGAACAGCTCGACCAGGGCACCCATCTGATCTTCGATGACGGGGAAGCTTCCGCGCTGTGCGTAGGAGTTGTAGCCGTCGATTCCGGCCCCGATCACGAGCTCGCCCTTGTCGGACTGGCTCACGTAGACATGCACCGCGTTCGACATCACCACCGAGTGGTGAATCGGCTTGATGGGCTCGGACACGAGCGCCTGCAGCGGATGACTGTCGATCGGAAGCCGGAATCCGGCCATTGCCGCGAGAACGCTCGCATGCCCGGCCACCACCACCCCCACCTTGTTTGCCCGAATGAATCCTCGCGAGGTCTCGACACCGTCGACCGCTCCGTTGCGCTGCCGGATCCCGGTGACCTCGCAGTTCTGGATGATGTCGACGCCGCGCGCGTCGGCGCCGCGCGCGAACCCCCAGGCGACCGCATCGTGGCGTGCGACGCCGCCACGGCGCTGCAGCGACGCTCCCAGCACCGGATAGCGGACGTTCGGTGAGGTATTGAGAATGGGCACCATCGCCTTGATCCGGGCCGGCGTGAGCACCTCGGAATCGATACCGTTCAGCCGAATCGCGTTCACTCGGCGCGACAGCTCGCGGAGATCATGGAGATTGTGCGCGAGGTTCAGCACCCCGCGTTGACTCAGCATGATGTTGAAGTTGAGTTCGCGGCTGAGCCCTTCGTAGAGCTTCAGGGAGTGCTCGTAGAGATGAGCGCTCTCGTCCCAGAGATAGTTCGACCGGATGATGGTGGTGTTGCGTCCGGTGTTGCCGCCACCCAGCCAGCCCTTCTCCAGCACCGCGATGTTTCTGATGCCGTGCAGCGCCGCGAGGTAGTACGCGGTCGCCAGCCCGTGCCCGCCACCACCGACGATGACGACCTCGTAGGATTGCTTCGGCTCGGGGCTGCGCCACGCGGCCGGCCAGTGCTCATGACGGCTGAGCGCGTTGCGTGCTAGTGACAGGAGCGAGTAGCGCATTGGCGAATGGGCTCGTCCATGTGATCCGCGGCCTCCACCCCGAATGGGGCGCGCAGTGTAAGGATACGGGCACGGACGTGCTACCGGAACTTTCCTGTCGGTCGAGGCGACACGACGTCCCGCAACGGGACCATTGCGTCGCAGAGGTCCGCTGCCGTCAATCGGATTCCGGCGCCCGCCGCATGCGAACCGAGGCCCGCTTCGGCGTCGAATTCGCTGCGCGAGTTCCACATGCGCGATGGGTGCACGTCTCATTTATGAGATTCATGCTGCTACGCTGGCGCGGCGTTCCCAGAAGTCGTCGAAGCGGTTGCTCTCCACGGCGCAGCGCAGGGCGATGATGGCGTTGGCGCCGGCGACGGTCCAGCGCATGCCGGAG
>JAJDUQ010000185.1 GCA_022826505.1 Gammaproteobacteria bacterium | reverse complement strand
CTCCGGCATGCGCTGGACCGTCGCCGGCGCCAACGCCATCATCGCCCTGCGCTGCGCCGTGGAGAGCAACCGCTTCGACGACTTCTGGGAACGCCGCGCCAGCGTAGCAGCATGAATCTCATAAATGAGACGTGCACCCATTCCGTGACCCCGCATCGACATCGACTATCCAGCCCCGAATGATAGACCTTCATGCGCCCTCCTCATCCGTGGCCGCCGACAGGATCTCCGCGCCCGCGATGACAACGCTTCCCTTCGCCGTGGCCAGGAGCCGACCGAACGGATCGCGGATTCTGATCAGACGGGGCCGGGACGTGGCGCAGTCGAAGACGACGTAGAGCCAGTAGCGATCCCGCAGGTTGCAGGCCTTGGCCCATTCGTTCTCCGAAACCTCGATCTCGCCGACGCCGGCCCTTCCCTTGACCTCGATGGCCCGCTGCCCGTCCGGCCGGGCCGAGAGGAGGTCGAAGCCCGGCCAGTCGGTCAAACCGGCGCGCCGCGCGAGCGCCGGCCGGGAAACGTCCTTGACCTCGGCGTGGAAGCTTTCCTCGTAGGCGGCGGCGATCCGCATGGCGACCGCCTCAACCTCGGCGTCGAACCGCTTGGTCTCTTCCGGGTCCGGCGACGGAACCACGAGCGCGTGGGCAAGGAACTCGACGTCACCTACTCCTATCCGGTCGGGCTCGGCTCGCAGATCGGCGAGACGCCGATCGCGCGCGGCGACCAGGCCCCGTTGGCGCTCCTTGACCCTCGCAAGCTCCGTCTTGGCGTGGGAGTCGCCGGAACGCGCCTTGCCGGCAAATCCGGCGCGAGCCGCGGCAAGCTCCGCTGCCCGATAGTCGTAGCCACGCGTCACGAACTCCAGCCGGGTGGCCAACCCGTCGAGGAGCCGCTGGCGGTGGAACTGTGCGATGCGGCCGCCAATCCCGTCGCGCGCGAACGCTTCGGCTTCGGACGCCAACCGGCGCGCGAGGGCGGCGAGCGGCACCCGGCCCGGCGGATGATGCCGGAGCCCCCGCAGCAGCAGGAGATACTCGACCGGCCACTCTTCGACTGCCCCGTCCCTGGTCTGCCGCAATCCGACAAGGCGGGCCTCGACCGGCGCCGGGCCTCCCGAAGCGACCACCGCGTCCTGCCCACCCCCTGCATCGTCAGAGTCCGGGCGCGTCGGGCTTCCCGTGCGTTCGATGGACACGAGCGCGATGTGGAACAGGTACGGCTCGTCCGCGTTGGGGTCCGCGAACACGGCGCCCTTGAGCGCGTCGTTCGCGTAGCGGGCCAGTACCGCGGCCGAGAACCGGTCGAAGACCGGCTCGCCGGGATGAAGCCATATCGCGTCCTCGCGACTCTGCGGCTTGAAAGCCGTGAGCCGTCCGCGCGTTTGTTCGGGATGGAGCTCGAGCGCAGGCAGCAGCGGGTCGAGAGAACGTGTCCGTCCGGGTCTCAGACCGAATGTGCCGTTCAGGGCGCCATCGATCTCCAGATGAAGCAGCGGCGCCGCCTTTTCCACGAACCGGCGAACGTAGCCGGGAAGGAGCCGGAGATAGCTTTCCCGCTCCATGTCTTCGTTGAGATGAGCGAGGCGTCGGCGGACATCGCCGCCTCCTCCGAAGAGCGAACGCTCCTTGTCCTCGAGGGCCCGGATCTGATCCTCGGTCAAGCGGCCTTCCAGGCGACGGACGACGGCCTCCGGGTCGTCCTCCGACACCGCCAGCTCGAGATAGTCTTTGAACGAGATGCCTTCGAACAGACGGCCGACGACATCGAAGACCTTGTCGGAGTCGAGTTGCCGGCGCATGGCTTCGAGCTTGTCGAGCAGCGTCTTCAGAACTCGACCTTCGCGCGTCGTCCCCGCGATCAGGTTGACGATGACCACCGGGTCATGTTCCTGACCGTACCGGTGAATTCGCCCCATCCGCTGTTCGAGGCGGGCGGGATTCCAGGGGATGTCGTAGTTCACCATCAGCCAGCAGAACTGCAGGTTGATACCCTCGCCGGCCGCGTCGGTCGCGACGAGATAGTTGGCGCCGCCTCCTTCGGCCGGCTTTCGGAAGAATTCGACCTGCTGCTCGCGCTCCTGGTAGGGCATCCCGCCGTGGATCTGCGCGACCTGTCCGGTGAAGCCGAGGCCTTCCAACCGGCGCACGAGGAACTGCGCGGTATCGCGATGCTCGGTGAAGACGATGAGCTTCTGGTCGACATGCTCCGGATTTCGGATGACCTCACGAAGCTTCTCGAACTTGGATTCCTCTCCGGCGCGGAACAGCTTCCGCGTCTTCACGAGCAAGTCTTCAATCTTCAGCCGTTCGGCTTCGAGCTCGGCGAGATTGACCGCGATCGTTCCCTCCAAGACCTTTCGCTCGAACCCCTCGTGCTCCTCGCCATCGCCATCGGGCGAAGCATCCTCGTCCGCCGTTCGCGTCTCGAATGGGTCGTCCAGGTCGTCCAGACGCCGCTGCCGTCGGGCGAGCTGTTCCTCGGTGAGATGCCCGCTTCGGATGTCGTCGATCAGCCCTTCGAGCCTCTCCTTTCGGCGCTCGAACGAGCGCAGCAGCGCGTAGGTCGAGCTGGCCAGACGGCGTTGGAAGACGCTCATCGCCAAGCGGGCCGCGGAGCGGTTCAGCACCCGCGCCCGGTTGTAGTAGTCGCGGATGTACTCGGTGGTCTCATCGTAGAGCGCCTGCTCGCCGTCCGGCCCCGGGCTCAGGTCGTAGCTCAACGTGTCACAGGTCCGTTGGGGATAGAGCGGCGAGCCGTCGAACCGAACCATTTCCTCCTTGGTTCGACGGATGAAGTGCCTTTGCCGCGCTTCGGGCGGAAACTCCGCGAACGCGTCATAGGTCGAGAGGGTATCCGGCGCGAGCAGCCGCCACAGGAAGTAGTACGGATAGTCCTTGCCCATGTGCGGCGTCGCGGTCAGCAGCAGCAGGTGCCGCACCGACCAGTGAAGCGTCCAGCGTTCGCTGTCCGCGCCAGCCCCGGCGAGCGCTTCCGCGAGCCGGTAGCGATCAGTCTTGCGCACCCGGAAGTCCGGCTCACGGTTGGCGGACAGCTTGTGGGCCTCATCGAACACGACGAGGTCGTATGGCTCGGTCGCGACCTCCCGCAGTCGCCCGAACATGCGCTCGGCCGCCAGGGTATCGATGCTGACGATGGCCAAGTCACTCTCCGGCCCCGCGAAGGGGTTACCGGTGCGAGCGTCGGCGCCGCTCATGATGCGGAACTGCAAGCGGAACAGGGTGCGCATCTCGCGCTCCCAGTTGCCGACGAGGCCGGCGGGCGAGACGATCAGGATGCGCCGAATCAGCCGGCGCGAGAGCATCTCGCGAACATAGAGCCCCGTCATGATCGTTTTTCCGGCGCCGGCGTCATCCGCCAGCAGAAACCGGAGTGGCGACTGATCGAGCATATGCCCATACACGGCAATGCGCTGATGCGGGAGCGGGTCGATCCGCGAGGACTCCGATGCGAAGGCCCGGTTGAACAGGTGGCCGTGGGCGAGGCGGTGAGCCTCGGCAACGGCGGCCACGGCGTTCGGGTCGGCCGAGAAGTCCAGCCCTGACCATGCTGAGGGACGTTCGGGAAGGGAAACTGGTTCCCCGTCTTCAACGGGTGGCTGCTCAAGGTCGACGATCCTCCGCCACGCCAGGTTGTTGGGACGTGACTGGCCGTTCTCCCAGCGATTGACGGAGGCGAACGAGACGCCGACGAGTGCCGCGAACTGTGTCTGCGTCAGTCCCTTGGTGCCTCGGATGCTTTTGATTCGAAGAGAAAAATCATCGGGCACATCGATCTTTATAGCGAGTGACATGTGCGTCATCGGATCGGGATTTTTGAGAACCGGAATCATAATCTGATGTCGCGTGTCATGCAATTCCTGATATTGCATGTGCTATAAACTCCCGATTGGGGGACATGTAGATCGGGCTGCCTCCGTGCCTCCTGCCTGCCCGAGATCCGCCGAAACCTGCTCAGTCACGTCTCCGAGCCGAAGTCCGCTTCACCTTCCAGGACCCACTCGCGAGTGGCGTCGTCGAGGTCCCGCCACGGCACGTCGAGCGGGACCCCGCTCCGGCGCGCGTAGCGCACGAGGTCGCGCTGGCACTGGCGGTAGCTCTTCGAGAGCCAGGGACGGATCGCCCCCTCGCCGAGCGTCTTCGACTCGTCGGGGACCACCAGCCCGTAGTCGATCCCCATCGTGCGCCCGAAGCCGCGGCAGGTCTCGCACGCACCGAGCGGCGAGTTGAACGAGAACATGCTCGGCACCGGCTCGCGGTACTCGATGTCGCAGCCGGCGCAGTGCAGCGTGGTCGCGCTCGCACAAGCCGCGGCACGCTGCGCACAGGAGGGCTGACCATGAGCAACGAGCAAGTGACAGTCACCGTGAACGGCAGGCCGTACGAACGCTCGGTCGAGCCCCGCCGCCTGCTGTCGGACTTCATCCGCGAGGACGTCGGCCTCACCGGGACCCATG
>JAJDUQ010000046.1 GCA_022826505.1 Gammaproteobacteria bacterium | reverse complement strand
GTAGTCGGTGTCGATGAACCAGCAGGCGATGCCGTCGGCGCCGTCGCTGCGGATCTCGCCGGAGTTGGGGTGGAAGACGTCGACACCGTTGATCCTGACCTGGAACTGCTCGCCTTCACCGCCATCTCCGTCGACCGGGAGCACGTCGATGTCCGGCTCTCCGAAGATGACGAACAGGTTCCCCTTGCCGGTGTTCTTCAGATCGCCGGCCATGTGCAGGTCGGCGTTCATTCGCGCCTTGAGAATGGGGATGCGGCCAAGTTTCCTGAACTCCGACGCGTGGGCTTCGTAGTTGAACGCGCAGGCGACCAGTACGTCGAAGCCGACGTCCGCCGCCTCGCGGGCGGCGGCGACCAGATCCGGGCGCGAGACGGTGCCGAACTCCGGGCCGATGAAGATCGCCGCGCGTTTCTCGGTGCCGGCCTCGTCCCCACCTTCGACGTAACGCCCTTCCGCGCAGACGAGATCGCCCGGCCAAGGGGTGATAGAGGCGAACGCAATTCGGTCCTCCTTGTGCGCCTGCTGGACGCCGGAGATCCTGAGGTGCTCCATGATGACGCTCGCGAAATCCTGCGTCTCGCCGTATCCGAGTCTCACCTCCGCCACGTTGTCGATGAGTTCGTCGTTCTCGTCGACGTCAAGGACACGGTGCGGCGAGATGCTCTCCACCGTGAAGGGGCCGGCGACGCGGACCTTCCTTCGGTCTTCGTAAGGCTTGTCGTACAGGTACTCGAAGTCGGCCTTGGCAGCGATGGAGGCGTCGATCTCACGCTGGCGGGCGATGCGGGCCTCCCACCACCTGGTGTGAAGGTCGGTAGCGGCCGGCTCCCACGGATCGCGAGGTGCATTGGGAATGTCGTCCATTGTGTAGTGGCGGTTCAGCGCCCTGTTCAGCGAGCGAAGCGCTGCCTCCTTGGCCTGGACGGTGTCCGCGGCACCGAGCTTGTTCCAGGCGGTGGTCGCAGGGTCCGGCCAGGGGTCTCCAGGCTCTCGGGGAATCTCCCACTCTTCCCACGTGCGTCCGAGCGCGGCGTTCAGCTCTGCCCGAAGCGGCTCCAGCGTTTCCTGCCAACGTTCCCAGATGACGTCGGTCTCCGCGTTGTTGGCGATCGACTTGAGGGTGATGTGCGGCACGCGTTCGTAGACGAAGCCGAGTCGGACGTTTCCGTGGGTGGGGGTGTCTGGCGGAGCCGATCCGGCAATCTCGGCTTCCTTCTGCTGCCCTTCGGTACTATCGGCGAGCAGGTAGTAGGGGTAACGCGCACCCATTATGCGGGCACGAGCTAGAGCCAGTGCGACTCTGGACGTATCGATCGTGATCCAGCGGCGGCCCCATTGCTCGGCGACGTAGGCGGTGGTGCCGGAGCCGCATGTCGGATCCAAAACGAGGTCTCCCGGGTCGGAAGCCATCAGGATGCAACGGTGGATGACCTTTGTGTTGGTCTGGACTACATAGACCTTGTCCGCAGTAAATGAGCCTGTGCCAACGTCAGTCCATACGTCATTGACCGGCGCTACATTGAAATCCTCGATTTTTCTTACGTATTGCAGCGAGCCATTTCTGGTCATGTACAGGCGATCTGAAGCCTAGAGTCGCCCCATACCAACTGGATTGGTCTTCCAGCCGCCCTTGCCTGGTCCAATGTTCTTACCTCGATGATTTACCTTGAACGTGGCGCTTTCGGGGGAGCTCTGGCTGGTCAGGTTATCTGGACGAAAAAGCGATTGGTCACAGGGAAGTGTTGTCGGATCGGCGAGTTCTTCGGCTGTTGCGAGCCGATCACTTCCATCCACAAGTAGCACCCGTCTGTAAAGCGAGACCGTCTGCATGTCTGCCTTCTGAAAGTAAATCTGTCGGTACTTGACCTGTTCCTTCGTCTTTGCGTACCACAGAACATAGTCATGGACGCTGGCCAGAGTCAGCGTGCCTACACTCGGGCTCCCTGCACCACTGGTCGTCTTAAGTATGATTTCTCCAACGAAATTGGCGTTTCCAAACACCTCGTCCATCACCACCCGTACCCGATGGACGTTCTCATCCCCAATCTGGACGAAGATCGAACCGCTTTCGGCCAATAGATCCCGTGCCACGATCAACCGATTCCGCAGATACGTGAGATACGAGTGAATCCCGTCCCGCCACGTATCCCGAAACGCCTTCACCTGCTCCGGCTCGCGGCTGATGTGCTCCGCCTTGCCGTCCTTCACGTCCCGGCTGGTCGTCGACCACTGAAAGTTCGAGTTGAACTTGATGCCGTAGGGCGGGTCGAGGTAGATGCACTGCACCTTGCCGCGCAGCCCCTCCCGCTCCGCGAGTGACGCCATCACTTGCAGGCTGTCGCCGAGGATCATCCGGTTCGACCAGTTGGCGTCGTGCTGGTAGAACTCGGTGCGGGCGTCGTTGCTCGGAAGCCCGTTGAAGTCGGCGAACAGGTCGGTCTGGAATCCCGACTCCCGTGCGAGCCTCTCCGCCTCGGCCGTCTTGCTGTGTCGCAGCAGGTCGTTGATCAGCGCCTTCGGATGCACCTTCTCCTGGATGAACAGCGGCGGCGCCTGCACCACCAGGTCCGACCAGTTCTGCTCGTCCTTGCCGCGCCAGACGAGCTGCGGATCGAGGTCGCGGTTTCGGCGTTCGTACGCGACCTCCACCGGATTTCGGTCGTCCTCCGCCATGACGGGTTCGTGCTCGGCAGTGGGGATGTTCTTGCGGGTCGCCGCGTCGTGAACGAGTACTTCGACGCTCTTGGATGATTTTCGCTTGGCCATTGCGTCACGACTCCGCGTGGCATGCTCAAAGGTCACGTAATTGCGCGAGCAGAAGCGGGATATCGGTCTGGATAATGTCCCAGACCACATCGTCGTCGATGCCCAGATAGGCGTGGACGATCCTGTTTCGGGTTCCGATAATCTCGCGCCAGCGGATTTCGGAGTGTGTGTCACGCACATCGGCCGGGATGTGGGTTGCCGCTTCGCCGATGAGCTGGAGACTGTGCAGGGTCGCGTGGTAGGTGCGCCGGTCGGCGACGAATTCAGCTTGATTCATTCCGTCCGTGAACGAGAGAACAGACTCGCAGAACTCGATCATGTCACCGACGTAGAGATGCCAGCTCCGGCCCTGGCCGCCGTCGTCAGACATGGATGGCCTCCCTTTCGACGGCGGGCCTCAGCTCGGCCCTCAATGCCTTGTCCGTGACCAGATCCACGGGGCGGCCCGTGAGATCTTCGATGTAGAACTGCACGCCGAAGTAGCGCTTGGATGTCGCCGGGCCGTCGAACCGCACGAGGAGGTCGATGTCGCTGTGTTCGGAAGTCCGGTTACGTGCGACTGAACCGAAGAGAGCGATATCGGTCACGCCATAGCGCCGCGCGAGCGTCGCCTTGTGTTCCCGAAGCAGGCTCAGGATGTCGTCCCGGTTCATGATCCTTGCCTCGCGAGCCCCGACTCCGCGTCAGACATCGATCAGATCTCGTTCCACATGAGGGCGTATCTCCGCCCTCAGCTCCTGCTCGGTCGCCAGGTCCACCGGTCGCCCCAGCAGGTCTTCCAGATAGGCTTGCGCTCTGAAATAGCGTCTCCAGTCGGGCGGAGCGTCGAAGCGCACCAGCACGTCCACATCGCTGTCGCCCGCGGCCTGATCACGGGCAAAGGAGCCGTAGAGCCTCAGATCGACCACGCCGAAGCGCTGCGCGAGCGTCACCTTGTGCTCCCGAAGCAGCCCGAGGACTTCATCCCTGCCCATCGCATTCCCCTCTCGTACCGCTGCCTGTCATTGCTGCCCGGAACAGCGTGCCATGGAGTCACCCGATCTTCGCCGATGAGCCAGCTCAGGCGAACTCGCAGACTTTCAGGGCAATGGACTTCGTCGGATTGGCCTGCCTGTGGACCATCAGATGGACCCTTTCTGTTGTCTCGCGGCTGAAAGTTCCTTCTCCGCATCGGGCGCAGACGTGGGCAGGAATGTGGTCGACCAGGACATACGTTTCGTCGACTCGAAAGACTTCTTCCACGAACTCATCGCGGCCTTCGCGGGCGTCGCAGATCGCGCATGTGAACATGTTCACATCCTTCGTGCGTGATTGGTCCACTTCAAAACAGGAGTGTCTGCAACGACCCCGAAGTCGCATTGAATCGGCGCGGCATGGCATCACGGAGCTGCTGGCGCATCGCAGCATCCGAACTCGTATCCAATTGCTCGAAGAATCTGAGCACTGCCGGATCAATCACCCGGTTGGGATAGCTGGCGGCTTCCGTTCCGGCAATTGCTTCCGGTGAGTAACGTCTGGCGGCATTGCCCAGATATTTTGCAGCACCCACCGTCAACTCCGCTTCCTTCGAACACAAGTGTCTGAACACCCTCATGGCGGCGCCCAGGGGATTCGGGTTTTCCGGCAGCACGACATCCATCAAGCACCTCTGGATATCGGAAAAGTAATTCGGTGGACATATCACCACGCGAGTTCTCCAGTTCAACAATATTGCGTCCCAGTTGAGAATAGTCGTTCTTGTCAGGGACTCGATATCCCGGTACGGTATCAATCCTTCCCGAATGGCCCATGTCTCCCGAGCAGCCCATATATCTACCGGCCATCTTTCCACGTGTAATCTGAAGCCCCCGAATCGATTCCGCGACGCCCCCAGTTTCTCCAGGTATTCTGTCAAATGCGCCCAATCGCCCTCCACTACGAGGTCGAAATCGGACGCGAAACCCTTCCCTCCGGACATCGCCACGTCCCGCAGAATTCCACCGAACAGATACAACTCACCGGACGGTAGAGCGTCGCACACATAATCAAGGAATTCATGCATCGATGCGGTGGGAGTGCTGATATTTCGCCTGTCAGCAACAATATGTGGATTCTCGAAGAGATCCATCTGACCTTGTATGTCTCCACATCGAGAAACATTACTGATCAGTCGAACTACCCTTGACCGCAGATGATCCTCGGTCCTGGCGACATGCGCATCATGTCGGTCCATCATGGAGATCCTTGAGTTCATGGTATGTCTTGATCAGATACGGCTCCGTCATTCCCGAGACGGCATCACATAGCAAACGCTTTGATCTATAGTCTGTTTTCTCCGAGCTTTCGTATACCCTGCGATAGTTCTCCGAGAGTTTGCCATATGCATATCTCTCATATGCGTTTCTTTCCTTGTCGGATTTGCCGATTGAATTCCACAAAAGTTCCATGATTCCCTTTATGTAGTTGTTACCCTTCAGTTCCAGATGCAGAACTTCGCTGTGATGAAATCCATGTTGTCGGTCGAAGCGCTTGAGCGCGTCGCACAGAGTTGCGCAGCTTGAATGCTTGATGAGTTGAAAGTCAGAATTTGTCTTGCCGGCGAGCATTTTATCCACAATCGAGACGAAAACATCCGTTGCAGCGACCACCATCAACGAAATTGCCTTGACTCTGAACATCTGCATTGAGATATCGTTCAATTCGCGCGAACTCAACCCTTCCTTCTTGAATTCATCATTCTTCTTGCGGGACGCGCATACGACTTCCCGGATCACCGCATCCTCATCTGATGTCGATTCCAGGAAATCCATCAAGTCATAAAATGATGCATAACCTTTCTTGACCGTATCCTCCGCGTCGATTACGGAATAGGCAATGTCGTCACATGCTTCCATGATGTAGGCGAAGGGATGCCTCAGCCCTTCCTGAAGCCCGGTCTCCCTCCATACCTCCAGGGCGATGGATTTCTCGCTCTCGAAGATTCCGAATTTCCTGAAGTTCTGGCGTTCTTGCGAATCATGAAAGATCGGATACTTCATCAACGCGGCCAGCGTCGCGACCGTGAGGTTGAGACCGAACTCGTCGTTGAGCACTTGCAGCCGTGTCAGCAAGCGAAAGGTCTGGGGGTTTCCATCGAAACAGCGGAAATCGTCATGCTCTTCATTCCCGTCATCCTGCCGTTCCGAAAACCACTCTCTCATGGCCACCTCGCCCTGATGGCCAAAGGGTGGATTGCCGAGGTCGTGGGCCAATCCTACTGCCGCGAGGAGTGCCGGGACGTTTCTCTTGACTTGCAATGTCTCGTGGTCGTCTCCGAACACCCGCTCCGCCTCGTCGAACGCGATGCGTACTCCGATACTTCTGGCCAAGTTGCTGACTTCGTGCGAGTGTGTCAGTCGGTTCCGGATGGAGGTGTTCTCCTCCATGGGGAATACTTGGGTCTTGTCCGCCAAACGTCTTGTCGGTGTGCAGAACAGGATTCGGTCATAGTCGCGTTCAAGTTCCTGCCGGCCCACCCCTGTGTTCATGGACTCAGAGGGCCCGTGGAGTGACTTGCGGCGTACGGGGTTCAGGAGACGCTTCCATTCGAGCATCGCTCTTCACCCGACCTTGTGGGAGCGCAGCGGGGGAGCCTCGACATGCAGCGTGAAGAGGCCGAGGCGACTCGGAGCGTTGTGGATGTCGGAGGCGGAGATCGCGCATGTGAACATGTTCACCCCCTTTCCGGAAACGACGACGTCCTGCACATCCACGGAGAGGCAGCCCTTCACCGCTTCGTACAGGTTGGCCAGCAGCTCCTCGAAGGACTCACCCTGCGTCGCACATCCCGGGATGGAGGGGACTTCAGCCCAGTACCCGCCTTCTTCCGCTTCATGGACGACCACCTTGATCTTCATCGGCAGCTCCCGCGTCATCGAAGCAAGGCTCGGGCCTTGCGCCGCACATCTTCCGCGGAGACCGGCTGCACCTCTCCGCGATCGATCTCTCTCTCGCGCCGCTCCGCTTCCGAGAGCCAGGTCCCCGTGAGCTCTGCATCTGGTGACTCGTCGAGGCTGAGCAGCAGCGTTCGCGTAAGAGACGCACGTTCATCCGGCAGCGGGTCCGGAGCCGCTGCCTGGAGTGCCCTGCCTTTCATGATCGTCCCCTTTCGGTTCATGATTCCTCCTCACCAACCCCATCCCGCGCCGCCGTCTTCGATGGGCCTGCTCAGGCGAACTCGAAGACTTTCAGGGCAATGGACTTCGTCGGATTGGCCTGCCCGTGGACCATCAGACGGACCCTTTCTGTGGTCTCGCGGCTGAAAGTTCCTTCTCCGCATCGGGCGCAGACGCGGGCAGGAATGTGGTCGACCAGGACGTATTTTCCGTCGATTCGAAAGACTTCGTCCACGAATTCCTCGCGGCCTTCACGGGCGCCGCAGATCGAGCATGTGGACATTTTCACCTCCCTTTCACATCTCGCTCTTCAGCTTGGTCCGGTAAGCCGTGCGTCCCAGGGTTTCACGCCGCACGGGTCGCGGCGACGACTCCCTCGACGAGTCTCCCGAACTCCGCCTCCACCTTCGCCGCGAAGTCCGCCTGCATCGCGTACACGTCGCCGAACTCCACGAAGTCCCACCGTCCATAGGCCCCGAGTCCGTTCACCCCCGGCACCCAGTACGTCTGCATGGTGTCCGCCTTCTCCTTGGCATCCTCCCGGCGGAATCCCTTGATCTCGACCACCAGGTGCAGGAGATCCTCCGCTCCGTGCCCATCGTCAACTAGAACGATGAAGTCCGGCACGTACGTCCGGGATTCCGCCTGGAACCGGTAGGGAACTTCCAGGCCGAGCCCATGGTTCTTGACGTAGGCGCGCACCCGCGGATGCGCCTCGGCCACGCGGCAGAACTCGGCCTCCCACTCGCTGTCGACTATCGCCCAGTTGACGTGGCAGCGTTCGGCGTCGGTCTCCCACCGCGTCTTCTTCGACGTGGTGAAGCGGACGTGCATCGTGGAGCCGACCGGGTTGTAGGCGTCGAGCACCGCCTGGATGGGCCGTTCCGCCATGTGGCGGGCCACGATCCCGCGGGTGATGCGCTCGCAGGCGGTGTCCGCGAGGCTCTGGTACAGGAGCTGGGCGGGATACGTACCGCCCTTGCACACCAGGTGGTCCTTCAGCCACTGGCGCGTGATCCGCTTGAGCTGGCCGAACAGGTGCAGCTTCGGCTCCTCGCCGGGGTCGCGCCACTTGGTTTCCAGGAGCCGCTTGGTGAGGTGGAAGATCACGGTAGAGGGGCGCATCTCCTCGAGATGCTCGAGGCTCAGCTCTACCCCTTCGCCGACGATGCCCTCGTTGAGCGTGATGGAGGGCCCGACCACATCGGGGGTCAGCTCCAGGGTCGCGTTCTCGTCGAAGGTGGCCGACAGCCGCTCCTCGGGCAGCTCGATGCGGTACCCCTGCACGCGCGGAAACCGGATCTCGCACGCATCGCGCTCCGGCGAGACCGCCCTGACCTGAACCGTCTCGCGCGGCGGCTGCGGCGGGGCGACCACCGGGCGGGCGGTGAAGTCGAACGGAATGCCGAGCACGTCGGCGTACTCGACGTCGAAGAGGTCCTCTTCGTTCAGGTCGTAGGACTGCCGGCGCAGCGCCCGGCCGATGACCTGCTCGCACAGGAGCTGGGTGCCGAAGGCGCGCACCCCGAGCACGTGGGTGACCGTGCTGGCGTCCCAGCCCTCGGTCAGCATGGAGACGGACACCACGCAGCGGGTGTCGCCGCCGAGTCGGCCCGTCTTCCCGACCGTGTTCATGACCTCGCGCAGCAGGTCCTGATCGGAGAGGTTCTCGGCCTGCCGGCGGTCCCCGGTTCGCTTGATGATCTCGCTGCGGAACCGCTCGATCTCGTCCGTGGCCGCCGCTCGGAAGTTCTTGTCGAGCGCCTGCCCGGATTCGAGCTGCTCGCTGTCGATGAGCAGCGTGCGTGGCCGGGCGAGGGGATTGCCGTACCCGTCGAAGTTCCGAAAGAGTTTGAGTCGACCGTCCACGAGCGCCGTCGAGCCGTCCTCGTTCTCGCGCTGGAAGCCCGAGACGTAGTCGTGGACCAGCTTCGAGGTCGAGGTGTTGTTGCACACGATGATGAAGCACGGCGGGACCTCGATGCCGGCGTCCTGCCAAAGCTCGAAGGTGCGGGCGTAGTGGCCGTAGAGCGCTTCGAGTGCGGTCTGGAGCTCGACCGGGATGCTCAGCGGGTCGAGTGATGTCGCCTTTCCCCGGCCTTTCTTCGGCATCTTCCTGCCGATGTGGCGCCACAGATTCCGGAATGTCGGCATCTCGCTGTTCGGGATATTGTCCGCGACCGGCACCCGGGGCAGCTTCACGATGCCGCACTCGATGGCATCCATGAGCGAGAAATCGCTCACCGTCCAGGGGAACAGCGTTCCTTCCGCGTAGCCGGACCCGCGCAGGAAGAAAGGGGCTGCGGACAGGTCGATCACGCGCCCGATACCGAGCTTGTTCCGCACTATCTCCAGGCCCGAGACCCACACCCGGGCGGCTTCCTTGTTCTTCTCCGCCTCGGTGCGATCGTCGCCCTTCAGGGGTCCTTCCTCGTCCTCCTCGGATGGCTTCTCGCGGTAGCAGTGATGGGCCTCGTCGTTGAGCACCAGGATGTTCTTCATGCCCATGAGGTCCGGCATCACCCGCTGGAGCATCTGCCCCGCGGTCTCGCGGGTCGCGATGTCCGGACCCCGGCCCTGGAGGAGGGCACGGCCACCCTTCGAGATGGCGAGGGTCTCGCGGCGCATGAAGGCGTGGTAGTTGGTGATGACGATCTTCGCGCGGTCGAGGTCGCCGAGCATGTCTGCCGGCACCAGCTCGCGGCTGCGGTAGTAGCTGTCCGGGTCGTTCGGCTGGAGCACCCGCAGGCGGTCGCGGATGGTGAGGCCCGGGGTGACCACCAGGAATCCGCGCGTGAACCGCCGGCTGCCGGGACGGCGCACCGCGTTGACGGTCTGCCACGCGATGAGCATGGCCATGACCGTGGTCTTGCCGGCGCCGGTCGCGAGCTTG
>JAJDUQ010000326.1 GCA_022826505.1 Gammaproteobacteria bacterium | reverse complement strand
CTCGACGACGCGAAAGGTCTGACGCCGGGAAAACACCGAGTCGTCCCCTCCTCCGGTCGCGGGAAGAAGAAAGGTCCGCGCCACGCCGTCCACGTCGGTCCCCGCGAGTCCATCCCAGCGCATGTAGCGAAACTCGCCGGTTCCGGGCTCGTGGACCACCACCACGAATTCGCCCGGCGGGTCCGCGCCGTCGAGCCGGCCGCTGCCGAGCAGGAGCGGCGATGCGACCTGCCACCCCCAGATCGCACCGGCCGCGACCACCATGAACGTGCATCCCGCCATGAACAGGGCGAACAACGGCTTCATGCGGTTCACGCTCGACTCACTCCCGTTTGCACGCGCTCAGATGCACTTGGTGCGGTTCGCCGGCTGCGACGACGGCCTTCTTCAAGCCATCAGGTGCCGGTTCACGACCACCTCCGGGTCTAGCCGGTCGTCGAAACAGTCGAGCACGTTGCGCACCGAGAACTCCGCCATCCGCATCGACGACTCAGCCGTCACCCCTGCGCAGTGCGGGCTCACGATGACGTTGTCGAACGCGAGGAGCGGATGGTCGGCGTCCGGAGGCGTCGGCTCCGATTCGAACACGTCGATCCCGGCCCCGCCGATCAGATTCGCCTCGAGCGCGGCGACGAGCGCATCCTCGGCAACGACGCCGCCACGCGCGGTGTTGACGACGAACGCGGTCGGCTTCATCGACGCGAGCTCGCTGGCGCCGATGATTCCCCGCGTCTCGTCGTTGAGCGGCGTGTGCACGGTGACCGCGTCCATCTCGGGCAGTACCGCGTGCAGATCCTCGACCACCGTGCAACCCGCCGCTTCCATCACGCTCGGCTCGACGTAGGGGTCGCAGGCGTGGACTCGCATGCCGAACCCGAGCGCCCGTGGCGCCACCCGGCTCCCGGTGCGGCCGAAACCGACGATGAGCAGGTTGCGCCCGGCGAGGTCGACCGGCTTCATGGAGACCCGCGCCGGCTGGAAGCGATCCTCGCGCACCGCGGTGTCGTTCGCGCGGGCGTTCTTCGCGAGCGCGAGCAGCAGGAACATGGCGTGCTCGGCCACCGAAACGGAGTTGGCGAGCGGGGTGATGGACACCGGAATCGAGCGCTCCGCCGCCGCCGCGATGTCCACCGCGTCGTACCCGACGCCGTGGCGGGAGATGATTGCGAGTCTTCGTGCCGCGTCGATCACCGATCGGTCGATGACCGCGGTGCGTACCACGATCGCGTCCGCGTCCACGATACGCCGCCTGATCTCGGCGGGATCGCGGCCCTGGTAGATGTCGATGTCGATGTCGTCACGAGTCGCAGCGAGCGCGTGTCCGCACTCGTGGACTTTCTGGATGAACAGAATCTTCTTCTTGTTCGCTGCCATTCAGTGGATCTCCGCCGAGTCGGCCATCGCGCGCTTCAGGGCCTCGATGTCGAATTCTTCCGAACGCGTCGCTTCGAGGACGACCGCCTCGCGGCGGGTCAGCAGGTCCACCACCACCGGAATCCTCGCCACTGCTTCGCGGGGGACGACGACTGCGCCGTGGCGGTCCGCGTGCACGATGTCGCCGTCATTGACGGTCATGCCGGCAACGTTCACCTGCCCGCCGAATTCCACGACGTGCACGTGAGCGTGGCTCGGGCCGACCTTGCCGGCCAGCAACTGGAAGCCCGGGGCGCAGTCGTCGAGATCGCGCATCGAACCGTTGGTCACGCAGCCGAGGGCGCCGAGCCCCTTGTGGACCGCGGTGTTGACCTCCCCCCAGAACGCGCCGAATCCGGGATTGGGGTCGAGGTCCTGGATCACCACCACGGTCGGACCCGGCGGCCCCGCCACGTACTCGTAGTACGCGGACCGCCGAGCCTTGACCGCGTCGCCCGGGAGCGGCGACGGCTCGACGGCGCGAATCGTCGCGGTCCGCGCATAGCCGACCATCGGCTTCAACCCGGGGTCGAGGCAGTGCAGGTGCTCGACGGTGAAGCCGGTGGCGCGCCGGTGCGGCACCACCACCTCGAGCGCGTTGCAGATCGTGGGGGTGTCCCATTCGCGCAACGCTTCCAGCGCCGCGGGGCGAATGTCGGTCATCGTGGTTCTCTCCATGCCGGGAAGATGTTGCGTCCGGGCGTGTTTCTACGCGGAATGGCGAGGCCGCTCAACCGACGCACCGGCACGCGGGCTCACGCGAATCCACAGGGTAGCGCGGGAATTCGTGGTTTGATTTCGCGACTGGCCCCGGATCGCGGTGTCGGCCCAAACGCGGCGGTGTGAACACGGGCCGCGAGTTCGGGGAGTATTCACGCCGGCCGGAGGTGAAGCCCGCCTCCCATCCGGAGAGAGGTATCGGGTGAGCAAAGTGACGAGCGTCGGCCCACGGTCCGGGAGACCTCTCGACTTCGGCGCCTCACCCCCGGCCTCTCTCCCGCCGGGAGAGGAGGGACGCCGGCAATTCCCCGTCCCCGGTCAGCGTGGAATGAACCTGCCGTGAAGGCGGGCACGGTTGACAGTCGCTTCCATCCCACGTATCCGCGGTACTGATGAAACACGACGGCATCCATCTCGCCTCCACCGTGACCAAGCTCGGCCCGGATTGCGCCGGCATGGTGGTGGTCGGAGGCTCGCACGGCGGAGCGTACCCGGGTTACCTCGCTGCGAAGGCTCGCGCCGGTGCGGTGATCCTGAACGACGCTGGCATCGGCAAGGACGACGCCGGCGTCGGCTGCCTCGCTTACTGCGACGCCCTGGACATGGCGGCGGCGACCGTGTCGCACATGTCGGCCCGCATCGGCGACGCCGAGGACACGATCGCCAACGGAATCATCTCGCGCGTCAACGACGCCGCACGGGCCGTGGGGTGCGTGGAAGGAATGTCCTGCCTCGACGCGGCACTCGCATTGCGCGCCGCATCGCCGCCCGACGCCTCGCCCGAGTACGCCGAAGCGCGCGGTATCGTCGGACACACCCCGGCCGGGCTTCGTCTCGTGTACCTGGATTCCAGCTCCCTCGTCGCCCGAGGCGAGGACGATGGACAGATCGTGCTTTGCGGCTCGCACGGCGGACTCGTCGCCAACCAGCCCCGTCTGGCGCTCCAGGTGGACGCCGCCGCCGCGTTCTTCAACGACGCCGGCATCGGCAAGGACGGCGCCGGTGTCACCCGGCTGCCCGCTCTGGACGCCCGCGGCATCGCCGCCGCGACGGTCGCCGCGATGAGTGCCCGGATCGGCGACGGACGCTCGACGTACGAAGACGGTATCGTGAGCCGCGTCAACGAGACCGCGCGGGCGGCCGGGATCGCACCGGGCATGCCGGCCCGCGAAGCGACGACCATTATTGGGACTTGGCGAGGTCACGACGCACACCGACGACACAACAGGGAAACGGAAGACTAAATTGCGAAACCGCCCGTCCGATCCCTCCAGCACCGACCTGCACTGAACCCCGATTTCGGAGGCCTTTTCGCGTGCACCGTTCCAACATCGACACCGAGCGCCTGACCACTCACTTCCGCAACATGTGCCGCGTGCGCGCCTTCGAGGAATCGGCGCTCGCGGCACTCGAGGACGGGCTCGTGCCCGGTCCGCTGCATCCGTCGATTGGCCAGGAGGCGTGCGCGTCGGGCGTGTGCGCGAACCTCGAACGCGACGATCTGCTGCTTTCCACCCACCGCGGCCACGGCCATACCCTCGTCAAGGGCGCGGACCCGGAAGCAATGATGCGCGAGCTGCTCGGTCGCGAGGGCGGATGCTGCGGCGGGAAGGGCGGCTCGATGCACATCGCCGACTTCGGCGTGGGGATGCTCGGCGCCAATGGTGTCGTCGGCGCGAACATCGGCATCGCGGCAGGAGCGGCGCACGCGATGAAGCTGCTCGGCGGTTCGCGCATCGTCACCTGCATCTTCGGCGACGGCGCGGTCAACCGCGGGCCGTTTCTCGAAGGCCTGAACTGGGCTCGCATCTTCGACCTGCCCGCGCTCTTCGTCTGCGAGGACAATGCGTTCGCGGCAACCACGCGCACCGGTGCCGTCACCGGTGGCGCCGGTCCCGGGGTGCGGGCCGAGAGTCTCGGCATCCCCACGACCGAGGTCGACGGCAACGACGTGCAATCCATCGACGAAGCGGTGCGCGGCCTCGTGCAAGCGATTCGCACCGGGGGCGGGCCACGCTTCCTTCACGCAAAGACCTACCGGCTGACCGGCCACACCGCGACCGATGCGGACGCCTACCGGAAGAGGGAGGAGGTCGATGCGCAGTGGGAGGCGGATCCGATTGCACGTTGCCGGGGATTGCTCGAATCGGCGGGGGTGGACTCGGAAAGGCTCGACGCAATTCGCGACGACGCGACGAACGAGATGAACGCGGTGCTCGATGCGGCAAGGGCGGCACCATGGCCGGATCCATCCCACGCGTTCACGGACGTCCAGGACATCGGCGCCCCGGTGCCGTCGGCGTCGATGCAGGGAGCGGTCTCGTGAGCGTCATGAGCTATCTCGAAGCAGGCAAGGCGGCGCTTGCCGAGGAGATGCGGCGCGATCCGCGGGTGTGGGCGCTCGGCGAGGATCTCGGTCGCGGCGGCGTGTTCGGCCAGTATCGAGGGCTGGCCGCGGAGTTCGGGCCAGCCCGGATCGTCGACACGCCGATCTCGGAGGCCGCGATCATGGGTAGCGCGGTCGGCGCCGCCCTGGCCGGTACTCGCCCGGTGGTGGAGATGCGCTTCTCGGACTTCGCACTTTGTGCGATCGACGAACTGGTGAACCAGGCCGCCAAGGCCCGCTACATGTTCGGCGGTCAGTCGAAGGTGCCGCTCGTGGCCCGCGAGCCGGTCGGAATGTGGCGCTCCTCCGCAGCGCAGCACTCGCAATCCCTGGAAGCCTGGTACACGCACATCCCCGGCCTGGTGGTGGTCATGCCGTCGACCGCGGCCGACAACAAGGGACTGCTCAAGTCCGCGATTCGCTGCGACGACCCCGTCGTCTACATGGAGCACAAGGATCTCTGGAGCCTCGAAGGCGAAGTCCCGGATGGCGACGAGCACGTCGTTCCGCTCGGGAGGGCGAACATCGTGCTCGACGGCGACGACGTCACCATCGTGGCCTGGTCGAAGACGGTGCATGCGGCGGTCGATGCGGCACACTCGCTCGCCCGGACCGGCGTCGCGGCCGAGGTCATCGACCTCCGCACCCTCTGGCCGTGGGACACGGAGGCGGTCTACGCCTCGGTGTGGAAGACCGGCCGGCTCGTCATTGCCCACGAAGCGGTGACGGTCTCGGGATTCGGGGCGGAGATCGCAGCGAGCGTTGCTGAAGAGTGCTTCGGAGGACTGCGAGCCCCGATCAGGCGCCTCGGCTCACCCCGTGCGCAGATCGCCTATGCGCCTCCGCTCGAGGATCTGCTGCGCGTTGACGCGGACGCAATCGCCACCGCTGCCGCATCGCTCATCCGGTAAGCCCACGACTCGTCCGAGGCTGTGCCGCGCGCGCCGCAGGGGACACGACCCGCGCCGGCCGAGAGGCACGATTTCGAACTGGCACGGACTGCACGTTCACAGTCCCCCTTCGCCTGTCGGGGGCTCCGACCCATCCATTGCGAGTACCCGGAGGCGGTGCGTGGAAGCTCGCGAGCGCCCGCCTTGCTTCCGGGGGCGTGGAGAACGCGCTACGAACCGCAATGTCTCACCGATTCCCGGCTGCGGACGCGAATCGGTGAGAGATTGCGGTGGATCAGCGCCGCAGCACCCTGCCACTCGTCCGTCAGGAATCTTGCCGAACCTGCGCTCGGAAGCTCGAAATGGCTCGGCTTGCCACCGATGCCATCACCACCGCGCCACCAAGCAGGGTTGCGAGGCTCGGCCGTTCGTCGACGACCAGCCACACCCACACCGGCGCCAGGATGAACTCGATGAGGACGAGCAGCGTGAGCTCCGCTCCCGGCACGTGGCGCGAGCCCCAGGTGAAAATCACGTGCACGGTGCCGGAGAGCAGCGTGCCCCACAGGAACAGCAATCCGACGTCGTGCCAGGAGATCGAGAAGTCCCACCCACTCATGAACGCGGCGTATGCGGCGCTGAGCAGCGTGCCGAGAATCACGACCGGCAGCATGTTCAGCCCGCGACCCTTGCGCAGGATCACCACGAACGTTCCGAAGCAGAACGCGGCCGTCACGGCGAGAGCATTGCCGAACAGGGTCCCGGCACCCAGCCCGTCCCATAGCATCAATCCCATCCCGAACAGCGCCGTACCCATCGCTATCCACACGCCGCGCGCCACCGTCTCTCGCAGCACGAGCCAGCCGAGCAGTGCGGTGAAGAACGGCGCGGCACTGAGCAGGAACATGGTGTTCGCTACTGTGGTGAGGGTCAGGGAGAGGATGAAGCAGACGTTGACCGAGGCGATGGCCACGCTTCCGAGCAACGCCCACGGACGCAGTTCCCGCAACGCCGCCCGCACCCGCCAGCCGCTTTGCACGACGTAGACGAGACCGAGCGTGGTGGCGAGAAAACACGAACGAAAGAAGATGATCTGCCAGCCGTCCGCCGAATCCATCAACCGCACGATGAGCCCGCTCCCGGAGTTGCCGATTGAGCTCGCGAGCACCAGGAGCAGGGCCAGCCGGTAGTAGTCGGTCTGCATGATTCTTCGGTGCGCGCCGGGTTCCGATGTCAGAGGGTCACGCTCGAATGCTCGGTGCCGGGAAGCGGCGCATCGGCAGCGTGCAAGGCTTCGACCCACGCATGACAGGTATCATTTCAGTGCGCTCGGACGCGATTCTCGCCGCTTCAGGACGGCTCGATCGTCCACCGGTGCCCACACCGTCGGCACTCGGCGGGTATCGCGATCGCTCCGGTCGCGACGTCGAATCGTCCGTACGCGCCGCAGCGGGCGCAGGTCGCCCGGCCCGCACAGTGCTGCGTCCAGGACAACAGCCCCCAGAACCGGCGCCACGCGGCGATCGTCATCAACCCCGTCACATAGAGCACCACGAGCGTGATGAGCGGCGTGATGCCCGGCGTGTCCAGGCCGACGAACTCCAGGATCGTGGCGATGACCACCCCGCCGAGCAGACACGTCGCCAACCACGCGAACGCATGGAAGAGCTGCCGCTCGTGCCATCGGGGAAACGCAAGCGTTCTCTTCGAGGGCACGGTTTCCATGGTCACCCTCCTCGACGAACGCTACATGTGATCGCCGACGTCGGTGAACGACTCGTGCATGGTGACGAATTCGCCCAGATCGTCGATGGGCGAGTCGACGCCGATGCCCGGTGCGTCAACCATGTGAAGCTTGCCCTCGAAGATGCCCGTCGCGGGGTCGACGACTCGGGATCGTAGCGGATTCGGATTCGCGTCCATCTCCAGCAGTCCGTCCCCGCCCGCCGCCGCGAGCAGATGGGCGGAGTGCATGAGCCCGACCCCGCCCGACAGCCAGTGCGGGCAGTAGGTGCAGTTGTGCTTGAGCGCGCTGCGCGCGATGGCGAGGCAGCCGTCGATTCCGCCCCACTTGCCGAGATCCGGCTGCACGTACGCGAGGTAGGAGAACGCCGTGCGGAAGCCGTCCAGGTCGCGCAGATTCTCGCCGCCCGCGAGCGGCAGCAGGGTCGAGTCGCGCAGCGTGCGCCAGTCGCTGGCCGGCGCCTCCGCGAGCATCGGCTCTTCCCACCAGTCGACCTCCAGCGCCTCGAGCATCGGAATCCGATCGAGCGCCTCGGCAAGGGTCCAGCGCTGGTTCGCGTCGACGAAAAGCTGCTCGCCCTCCTTCATGGTGAGCCGCAGGCCGTGGAGGTTGCGGCGGTCCACGTCGTCGCCGAATCCGATCTTCTGCTTGAACGCCCGGTGCCCGGCCTCCCGCGCGCGTGCCGCGATCTCCACGGAGTCGGTCGGGTTCAGCCCGCTCGCGTAGACCGGCACGGTCTCGGCCGCGTCCATGTTCAGCACGCGGCGAAGGGGCAGGGCCTCGCGCCGCGCATGGAGATCCCACAGTGCCTGATTCGTCGCCGCGAGCACCGCGGAGACCGGCCCCGGCTCCGCCGCCTGGACCGCCAGCACGCGAAGCCGGTCCGCGAGCCGGACGCAGAACGCACCCGGAGTCTCGACCTTCGCGCCCAGCAACGGCTCCGGCAGCACCTTGCAGGCGAGGGTGGCACGGTAGGCGCAGGTGATGCTCGGGAAATTGCCCCAAATCTCGCCCCAGCCGGCAAACCCGTCGGTGTCCTCGATGCGCAGCAGGGCAGACACCCGCGCCGGAATCGAGCCGAACGACGTGGTCACCGGCGTGTCGATCTTCGCCTCCAGCGCATACACGTCGAGGCGCGCGATCTCGAAGGCGTCGCTCATCGAATGTCCTCTTCTTGTCCCATATCGTCTTCCCGGGCTCCCTGTCGTTCAGTCAATCCGTTCATCGCCCTGCACCGGAGGCAATTCCGGCGCGGATTGAAGAAACCCGAGTGCTCGCTCCCGGCCGCCGGCGGCACCACGCTTTCGGAGAAATTCCGACGCTTCCGCCGCACTCACCTTCCGGGCAATCGCCGTCGAGATGAACTGGTTGAGCGACACGCCGTCACGGCGCGCAAAATCCTCCGCAGCGGTCTTGAGCGAAGCCGGCAGATGCAGCGAAACAGACGCCTTGTTCATCTTCGTATCCTCGTCAAGAATCTTGCGGGTGTCAGTACTTCGACCCCGAAACTCTCCACCCCGGCGACGGAAGGATATCCATGCGCGATGATGCGAGCCACGAGGCATTGCATTGAATCAGGTGGCGGCTCGACCTCACGGGTCGGTCCGGCATTCGACAAACCGACAAGGGAACGAATATGGGCGAGACGACGGAGATGACCGGGGGCGAAGCGCTGGCGCGGATGCTGGTCGCGCACGAGATTGGCCCGATGTTCGGCATGGGGGGATTTCAGCTCCTGCCGTTCTACGACGCCGCGCGCCGGTTGGGCATCGACCACAATCTCGTGAACGACGAGCGCTGCGGCGTGTTCGCGGCCGACGCCTACGCCAAGGTGACCGGCCGGGTGGGGGTATGCGATGCGACTCTGGGCCCCGGCGCCACGAACCTCCTGACCGGCATGGTCGAGGCGCTCAACGCCGGAACCCCGCTGGTGCTCATTGCCGGTGACAGCCACCGGGACCACTCCTGGAAGAACATGACCCAGGAGTCGCGGCAGATGGAGATCCTGCGTCCCGCCGCGAAGGAGCTGATCAGAGTCGAGTCGATTGGGCGCATCCCGGAGCTCGTGCGCCGCGCCTTCGCGGTGGCGACGCGTGGGCGGCCCGGTCCGGTGGTGCTCGACGTCCCGGAGGACGTCGCCCACGCCCGCCATGCGTTCGACCCTGCGGACCTCACCGCCGATCCGGACTGCCGGGCGGCGCCGTCGCTGCGCTCGCGGCCGAGCGTGGAGTCGTTGCAGGCCGCGGCGGCGCTGCTGCGGGACGCGAAACGCCCGCTGGTCCTGGCCGGCGGCGGGGTTCACCTGAGCGGCGCCGCGGACACGCTGACCGCGTTCGCCGAAGCGCAGTCGCTCCCCGTGGCGCACACCATGACCGGCAAGGGCACGATCGCGTGCACCCATCCGCTCTCGGCGGGGCTGTTCGGACGCTACGACCGCATCGCGAACGAGCTGATCGCGGGTTCCGACTGCCTGCTCGTGGCGGGCTGCAAGCTCGGCGAGATCGCCACCCGCCGCTTCACCCTCATCCCCGATGGCGTCCCGCTGATCCATCTCGACATCGTGGCCGAGGAGCTCGGCCGCACCGCGCGGCCGAACGTCGCGCTGTGGGGCGACTGCCGCGAGGGCCTGCGCGATCTGGCCGATGCGCTGGCCGACGACCGCGAACGGCTGCGGGCCGAGCGCGCGGACTACGCGGCGGAGGTGAAGGCGCGGATGACGAAGTGGCGGGCCGAGGTCGACCACCGCCTCACCTCGGACGAGTCGCCGATCAACATGGCGCGCATGATCCACGAGCTGAACGGGATTCTCGACCGCGAGGCACTGCTGGTCGCCGACGGCGGCTTTGCCGCGCACTGGTGCGGACTGCTCTACGACACGAAGGTCCCGGGGCGCGGCTTCGTGCCGGACCGCGGCTTCGCCTCCATCGGCTACGGCCTGCCCGGCGCCATGGGCGCACGGCTCGCCGCACCCGGCCGCCAGGTCGTCGGCATCACCGGCGACGGCGGCTTCAACATGGTGATCGGTGAGCTGGAGACTGCCCGTCGCATGAGGCTCGGGTTCACGCTGCTCGTCGTGAACAACGCAGCGTCGGGCTACGTGAAGGCGCTGCAGCACCTGATGTACGGCCAGGGCGGCTACCAGTCGAGCGACCTGGTGGAGATGAACTACGCGAATATCGCCGCGGCAATGGGCTGCAACGGCATCCGCGTGGAAGATCCGGACCGCTTGGCGGGGGCGATCGAGACGGGCCTGGGCACGCACGGCGTGCCGACCATCATCGACGTTGTCGTCACCCGGGAACCGGGGCAGATGCTGCCGGGAGTCGACAGCCGCACGGTCACCGTCAAGGAAGGAGATCGGGTGGCGTGATACCGGCGCCGAGGCCGCTCCCGAGTCCGCTCGTCCAGGTTTCGATTCCGATGGTCGCCGCCGGCGGAGCTTGCGGTGCCTGTACTTGGCAACATATATCTGGCACATGGCTCAAGTCACCATCCATCTCCCGGCCGACGTCCTCGAGGCCGCCCGCAAGTGTGCCGGCCAGGAAAACATGCGCTTGTCGGCATGGGTGAGCGCGCTCGTCCTTGAAGCCACAGCAACGGCAACGGAATGGCCTCAGCGCCTCGTCAGTCTGCTGCATCACGGGAGCGGAGACCTTGTCGAGCCCGACGATCCGCCACCGGGAGACGTGGACGCCATTCGCTGATGCGGCGGCACGACACCAGCGTCCGCGGGAGTCGACACTGTCCACGAAGCGTGGACGAAACGCGAGCGAGGAAAGACCACAATGCCAAACACGGCTGGCGGCCCGCCCGATGTCATCATCATCGGAGCCGGAATCATTGGAGCCTGCACCGCGGCCTACCTCCAGCAGCAGGGGGCACGCGTCACGCTGATTGACCGGCAGACGCCGGGGGATGACGGCGCGGCGTCGTTCGGCAACGCGGGCTCGCTCTCTCCGTCGTCCGTGGTCCCGACTCCGGCTCCCGGGATGCTGACCAAGGTTCCGGGGTGGCTTTTCAAGGAAGATGGCCCGCTCACCATCCGCTGGTCCTATCTGCCGAAGCTCCTGCCCTGGCTCATCGGATTCATCCGGGCGGGCGGCGATGTCGCGCACCAGCGCCGCGCGTCGGCGGCCCTTGCCGCGTTGCATGCACCCACGTTCGATTTCCACTGCGCGCTCGCACGCGATGTCGGTGTGCCCGAATTGATCGCGCCAGTCGAATACCTGCACGTCTACGGCTCCGAGGCGAGCTACGCGGGCGCCGAGCGCGACTGGACGATGCGCCGCGAGCATGGAGCGGACTTCGAGGTACTCGACCGCGGCGGGCTGCGTGAGGCGGAGCCCGACCTCGCTTCGCACTACGTCAAGGGCGTTCGCATCAGGGGGCAAGGTCGCACGCTGAATCCGGGGCGGCTGGTTCGGGCGTATGTCGAACGGGTTGTCGCAAACGGCGGCCGGCTTCTGCGCGCCGAAGTCACGGACATCGACGTGAGCGGAAACCGGGTGAGCGCGGTCCGCACCGGCGACGGGACCATCGAGGGCGACGCATTCGTGCTCTCGGCCGGCGCGTTCTCCCGCAAGCTCACCGATCGGCTCGGTCTCGGGCTGCCGCTAGACACCGAACGCGGATATCACGTGACCTGCCCGGACCCCGGCATCACCGTCTCCCACACGGTGATGGAGGCGGACAACAAGTTCGTCGCGAACCCGATGGCGATGGGGGTGCGGTTCGCCGGCATGGTGGAGATGGCGGGCGTCGACGCCCCCGCGAATCCGCGCCGCGCCGAAGTCATCAAGCGGCTCGCGAAGCGGATGTACCCGAAGCTCCGGCTCGACGGTGCGACGCAGTGGATGGGCCGGCGCCCGAGCATGCCGGACGGGCTCCCGGTGATCGGTCCCTCGCCGCGCCACGAGAACCTGTGGCTCGCCTTCGGGCACGGTCACACCGGCATGGTCGCCGGGCCGATGACCGGACGGATCGTCGCCGGAATGATCACCGGGCCGATGCCGAACATCGACGTGACGCCGTTTCGGGCGGATCGGTTCTGACGCGACGGTACGGCCGGGCGTCTCGTGATCCATGGTGGTCCGCCCTGGCAGTCTCCCCAACCAGCGGGGATCGGACGTCTGCGGGTCCGAAACGCTTTTGCATGACTCCACAAAGTCTGAAATCATCGCAACCGGCTGTTAATTCTCCTGTAGGCATTCAGAAATCGCATGCAGACGACACGGCCTGTTCAGTCGATTCTGAAGCACCTTCCGGCGTTCGAAGCGGCAGTGCGGCTCGGAAGCTTCACCCTTGCAGGCAAGGAAATCGGGCTGACACAGAGTGCGATAAGCCGCCGGATCAAGGATCTCGAAGACCAGTTGGGATGCGGTTTGTTTCTCCGGTCGCACAGATTGGTCCAGGTCTCTCCTGCCGGCAAGAAACTCTATGACGCGTACGCCCACGCCGTCAGGCACCTCTCCGAGGTTGTCGCCGATCTCACGCGACCGAAACACCGCGCCCAGCTTGTGTTGACCACATCGACCGCGATCGCGACCTTCTGGCTGATGCCGAAGGTGGCGAAGCTGCGGGACTGTTTCCCCGGTGCGGAAATCTTTCTGGTCACCGCAGACCCCCTGGGCATCGAACACACTCCGTCGGTCTATGGATCACTCGTATTCGGCGAATCCGATCTGCCCGGCATGAAATCCAGGCGGCTCTTCCGCGACGTGCTTTCGCCAATCTGCACGCCAGGCTATCTCGATACCCACGGGTTGCTTGAACGCCCCGAGGATCTGTTCGCCGTCGAGCTGCTTCATATGGAGGCGCAGCATCCGACCTGGCTCGACTGGAGCACGTGGTTTCGCAAGAACGGTCTCGACATGCCGGCAGGCAAGAGGATGCTCAGGTTCAACAACTACTATCACGTGGTTCAGGCTTGCCTGGCGGGACAGGGAGTAGCCCTGGGCTGGCTGCGGCTCGTGCGCGACCATATCCGTGACCGAACACTCGTCATACCGCTGGACATGCGTACCGAGACGGATTCATCCTACTATCTGGCGGTCAGGGAAGAGCAC
>JAJDUQ010000094.1 GCA_022826505.1 Gammaproteobacteria bacterium | reverse complement strand
CCGCGACGTCCACACCGTCTGGCCGTTGACGACGTAGCGCGCATTGCCTTGCTTCACCGCGGTGGTGCGAAGCGCCAGGGTGTTGCTGCCGCTCGTCGGCTCGGTCACCCCGAATGCCTGCAACCGCAGCTCGCCGGTCGCTATGCCCGGCAGCCAGCGCTGCTTTTGTGCATCGCTGCCATGGCGCAGGACCGTGCCCATGGTGTACATCTGGGCGTGGCAGGCGGCGCCGTTGCAGCCGGCACGGTGAATTTCCTCCAGCACCGCCGCGGCGGCGGAAATCGGGAGCCCGCTGCCGCCGTATTCCTCGGGAACGAGGATGGAGAGATATCCGGTGTCGGTGAGCGCCTGGACGAATGCGGTCGGGTAGGTCCGCTCCCGGTCGAGCGCCCGCCAGTACTCGCCCGGAAATCGCTCGCAGAGCTTGGCCACCGCGTCACGGATTTCGGGCCAGTCCCTCATCGCACGTCTCCTCCTCCCATGCGCGACATCACCGGCAGACCGGCCTCCTCGGGGTGCGGCACGCACCGGTGTCCGACCGGGACGGTCGCTGCGGGAAATCGGCGGCCATGGAACATCGCGCCCGAATCCGCACCGCACCGTCGTCCTCTCGGTTCAGCGCGCAGCCGCATCCGCGATTGGCGTCGATCGTGCTCATGAAGCGCCACCCGTCGGCATGCCGTGCGGGAACGCAGTCCTCGGTCGTCAAATCGCGCGCCGTCCGCTCCCCGATGCATGCAGCCACGCCGCGGTGCCGTCCCGGGCGACGTCGTCGACCAGCCCGATCTCCCATTCCAGGTAGTCGTTCATCGCCTTTTCCATGCCGCCTTCGTCTTCATTGACACGAATGCGGACATCATCCGGATCGTCGAGGAACGCCGGATCGGCCGCGGTCATCGGGTATCCCGCGGCGGTCCATCCCTCGTTGCCGCCCTCCAGGCATCGCACCGGCGCATCGAGCTCTCGTGCCAGATCGGCGGCGGCGAGGCGGGCGAGCGCTTCGTCGTCGGCGGTGATGACCAGGAGCCGTTCGCCGGGCCAGTCCGCGAGGTTTCGGCCGAGCCGGGCTCGAATGCCGTGGCGAGCGCCGGGAACATGGCCGGAGCGGTAGCTGCGGCTCAGCGAGACGTCCACGACTCCCGCCGCGTCGCGTTCGAGTGTCGTTGCAAGCGCCTCGGGCGCGATTCCCTGTACCTGCGCGTCGTTCTGTCCGAGCAGCGGAAGATCCGGCATCCCGGTGTCCAGTGGATGGCCTGCGATGCCTCCTTCCAGCACCACCGCGTCGCGCCATCCCATCTGCACGAGCCAGGACGCGGTCATCGTCGCGCGCACCCCGTCGTCGTCGGCGAGGACGATGCGTGACCGAAGCGTGCCGACCTGCTCGTCGGTGGTCTGCACGAGCTGTCCGCCCGCAATCCATCGCGCGTCGGGCAGATGGCCGGCCTCGTACTCTTCGCGAGTGCGAACGTCGAACACGAAGAGCGAATGCTCGTCGGATTCCGTACGCCACTGGTCCAGGGTGGCGCGGTCGATTGTCCTCACGTTGAAGCGCTCCGCGACACGCACCGCCGAGGCCCGGGCCTTCTCCAGGCCCGCCGCAGACGGCCTCGCGGCGTGTTCGGTCGCTCCCTTGGCGAGTTCCAGGCCCGCGAGATGCCACGCCATGGTGCCGTTGCGCAGGCTGACCACCCGGTTGGGCACTCCGGCGTTGATGATCGACTGCGCACCGATGATGCTCCGGGTCCGGCCCGCGCAGTTCACCACGACCGTGGTGTCCGGCGACGGTACGGCATCGTGCACGCGGTACGCGAGCTCGGCGCCGGGGCAGCACACCCCGCCGGGAATGCTGAAATTGGTGAACTCCGGCGTCGGGCGACTGTCCAGGACCACGACGTCGTCATCTGCCGCGAGCATTGCATGGAGCTCGTCGGCCGAGATCGACGGCGTGCCGAGATCGTGCTCCACCACCTCGCCGAATGCCTTGCTCGGAACGTTGACGCCGCTGACGAGGGTATAGCCGGCCGCGGCCCAGGCGTCGATGCCGCCTTCGAGCATCGAGACGTCGGAGTAGCCGTGCCGCATGAGTCGGGCGGCAGCCGTCTCGGCCTCTCCCGCCCCCGCGTCGCACACCACGACTCGGGTGGAGCGGCGCAAAACGAGCCGGGGAGCCAGGCGCTCGAGCCGCGAGAGCGCGCAGCAGCTCGCGTAGAAGATATGCGAGTCGTGAAAGGTGCCTTCCTCGCGGGCATCGAGCAGCGCGAGCTCCTCGTCGCCGAGGATCATTCGCCGCAACTGGTGCGCGGTCACTGATTTCATGCTCTCCTCCCAAGGCGGTACCCGACCGTCGCGACTCGACCGTTCACAACTGGCACGAACCGCATCACCGGCTCTTGCTCGCGTCATTTCCAGCCGCGGACAAGCCGCGTAGCGGGTTGGCCGTCGGCTGAAGCGTCTGGTTGTGCGAGGCAACATTTTTCGTAAACAAATTCAGGATCAATGTCTGCACCTGACTCCCACGCAATCGTGTCAAATGACACATGAACAGTCTTGAAGATATCTGGATCTTTGATTTTCCTGAAAACCCCGAAATCCAAATAAGGTTTCATATCTAGAAATCCATTCTCTCCATTATCAAAAGTTACTGACAAGATATAATCATCTTCGCACTCGACGGTCATCACGGCAGGATGCATCGAATTGTCCTCATTGTAGGGGTTGAATCTTGAACGGTTCTTCACCATTCATGACGAGCCGCCAGTCTGCCATGAGATCTTCCTGGTGAAGTTCTGCCCACGCCAAGACCAACTTGGTCTGTTTCTTGGGAAGCTAGCCGTCAATAGATCTCGCAAGTGCGAATATCGACCCTGGAGTAGACATGGGCGAGAGTTCCGGGGTGCGCGGCCGCCCCGAATCTGCCCGACATCGGGGAGTAGGCGCCTCCTGTCGTGCTAACCGAAGTGCATGGGCATGAGACAGAGCGCAGGGGCATTTCATCCTATTATGGGTAGATCTGTCCGCTCTGATATATGTCGGTAGTGCTCACGTCAAGCCAGCCGCTGAGTGGCCGGAAGACCACGCCTCCCGCGTCACCGAATCAACTCGACCTCGACATCCAGACCGAGCCCTGCCCACGTTCGATCCGCGGTGACGATTCCGGCCTGCTCACGAATTGCCAGCGCGACGCACGCGCGGTCGCCGAGCGACAAACCCTTCTCCCGCGTCGCCGCGCGCAATTGGCCGGCGGCGACCGCCAGCACCGTGTCGAACGGGCGAATCTCCAGACCGAAGTTCAGGAGCGCGTTACGGGCATCTTCCCCACTCGTGCCGAAGTCGACGAGTCGGGCGATGACCTCGGAGGCGTTGACCGCAGAGACGATTCCGCCACTCAAGCGCCGTACCGCGACCTCGGCACCGTCTTCCTGAAAAATGACCGCGAGCAGTGCCGAGCTGTCGAAGACGACGCTCATTCCTCTCCCCACAGGGCGCGTCTTTCCGCCAGGAACTGGTCGACGATGCTCTCCCCCGGCTTCTTGAACTTCTGCATGCGGGCCTGAATCTGTCGAACCGCAACCGCTGGAGAAACGAGCCGAAGCTCACCAGCTTCCACCCGTGCCGTGACCCGGCCATCCTCTCCCAGAACCATCGCTTCGCGCATCTCCAGAGGGATCAGGACTCGGCCGTCCGATGCGACCTTCAGTGGCTGCGGCTCCACCTCGCGAAGCTTTCCGGATAATGCGGGAGTCGAGGCGCTCTGTGGTTCTTCGTGGTGCTTCTTCCAGTACTGGTACTGAGTACCAGCCGTGTTCCGATTGCCGTTTTCGGCGACGTAACGCTCGATGACCTCGCGGCGTTCCGCGCGCCGACCTTTCTCACGGGTAATTTCATCAGCGATCTCCCAAACGCGCCCGGTCAGGGTACCGGGATGTGGCCGGTCACGATCAATTGGTCGATTGGATGTCGAATTCAACATGTTGAATTCCATATTTGTAAATATATGACGGATGATGCATCAATTGACAGAAACAGGATAGCCCGCCTGTACTACTCCGCGCTACATCGCACCAATCCTCGATGAGCCGACTCCGATACCCCATCCCGATTGGCGCGACAGTCTCGGCGGCGCATGGACGCAAATGCGAATCCGTCATTCGGCTCAGGCCGGGATCAACCCGGAATCCATGGGTTGAAGCAGGTTGTGGCCTCCAACCCGAGTGGAGCGCGGCAGTAGAGCTTCGCCCGACGAGGGAGGTCGCGTCTGGCTCTGACCGGAGTGATGAGCAAGTATTCCGGCTACCTGTCCGGGCCTTGGGGTGCTGGGCACCGGGGTGTTGGGCCCTGGGGGGGTGCCGCCGGGCCGGCGGAATGCTATCGTGGACTCGTGGGACAGGCAGGGTGTCGAATCTCCACGATGTACACGAATCATTCCACCCTCTACCCGATGCTCGGCGTCGGGATTTTCTTCGTCGGATTCTGGACCGGATTCGTCCTCGCGTACGAGGCCGGTCTGCCTTGCATCGCGCTTCCGCTGACGGGGTTGATCACCGGTGTCGGGGGAGTCCGGTTCGTGATCGGTCTCGAACGGCTCGGTCGGGGCGAGTACCGGAGGCCGGCGCCGAAGGCCAAGCCGCCGCGGGCGGCGCCCGTGGCCGCGGTCCGAATGGCGGCGCCGATTCTCAAGTCCCGCTGAATCGTTGCGGGTCTCGGCCCTGTGTCCGCCAACGCAGCGGGTTGGCCTCGATTCCTGCTAGAAGTGCAACGACACGTCGCGGTGCACGGACTTGCATTCGGCGACCAGCTTGGCCTGCTCCTGGGTGAGCCGCTCCTGAACGCGCAGGCCGATGGTGTGCTTGATCGCGTCGGCGTAAGTCGAAAGCCCCGCCAGCAACTCTTGCGCCGCGTGGGTCCGCCACGCAACCTCTTCCGCGTACCGCTCCCGTGCTTCGGCAAGGAACTTCGCCGCTTTTTCCGGATCCGGTGAGTTCCCGCGCAGTGCCCGGCGCGCCTTGGACAGCCGGCTCTTGACGCGGCTGCTGCCCGCCACGCGACCCAGCTCGCGCTCGGCCGCCTTGATGATTGCCATCGCCTGCTCGGGCGCCTCGTTCGCGACGACCGCGTCGAGGCTCGCGAGGGTCGGTTCGAATGCGCGCAGCGCATCCGCGTCCGCGACCAGCGCCCGAAGATCGGCGATGGTCTGGTACGCCTCGTCGACACTCTGGCGATACTCGCGCCGGGTCTTCTTCTGGGCGTTCAGAAGCTCGACGTAGCGCGCTCGCGCGCTCTCCCACGTCGCCGGGATGCTCGCTTCGATCGCGGCCATTTCCGCCTGCAGCCCTTCAATCGTCACGTTCACCTTCTCCCGGTCGGCGTCGGTCGCGGTCTCGTCCCGGGTGAGACGCGAGCGTTCCCGCTCCAGTCGCTCCAGCCGCTTCTCCAGCTTGCGCAGCTCCCGCTGCTTGCGCCGCACCTCCCCGTGCATCGGCTCGTAGTCGGGCAGATAGGCCTCGGTCGCCGCATCTGCGTCCCGCACCGCCTGCGCCAGCTCGATGCCCGCCCGCGCGAGCGAGAAGCTGCCCTCGTACTTCTCGCGGATGGCGTCCGGCAGGAACCCGGCGTCCATCCCTGCGGCCCGGTCGATGTGGGCGCGGAGCGCGTCGCCGTTCGCGTCGTACTGGGCGAAGACGTAGTCCTCGAGGCAGTGCTGGAGCTTCGGGTTCATCGGCGGGGGCGCGGTGTCCGAACTCAGGTAGACGCGGTTCGGCAGGTAGTTGACCAGGCTCGGAAACGTGCCGGCGATGGCGAGGCCAATGAGCTGCAGCACGATGAAGACCGCCGCGCCGCGGTAGATCTCCAGGGTCTTGACGACCGCGGGCGCCACGCCGCGCAGGTAGAACAGCGCGAATCCGAACGGCGGGGTGAGGAACGAGGTCTGGATGTTCAGGCCCACCATCACCCCGAACCACACCGCGGTGATGTTCGCGCTCGGGTCCGCGAGCAGGATGGGGGCGACGATGGGGATGACGACGACCGCGATCTCGATGAAGTCGAGGAAGAACCCGAGCAGGAAGATCACCGCCATCACCACGATGAACTGCGTCCAGAACCCTCCGGGGAGGCTGTTGAGGTACTCGCGCACCAGGTCCTCGCCGCCGAAGGCGCGGAACGCGGAGGTCAGCATGGCGGCGCCGATCAGGATGATGAAGACCATCGAGGTGGTCTTCGCAGTCTCGACCATCACCCCCTTCAGCGTGTCCTCGATGGCGAATGCCCGCCACAGGCTCCAGACGATGGCGACGAGCAGCCCGGTGGTGCCCACCAGCGCCCACGTGATGCCGCGCACGTCCTCCGCGCTCGTGATGTTCTTGACGTTGATGTCGTAGATGCTGAGCACGACCAGGAGCTCGACGATGGAGACGATCGCGATGACCGCGGGCAGGAACGCGCTGCGCCGGCCGGCGGTCAGGCGGTATCCGCCCATGATCGTGGCGCCGATGGCTCCGATTGCGCCCGCCTGGTTCACGGTGGCGATGCCGGCCAGGATCGACCCGAGCACCGCGAGAATGAGGGTGAGCGGCGGTATGAGGGCAAGCGCCACGGTGAGGAAGAACCGCCCGTCCATTCGGCCCTCGTACGGCACCGGCGG
>JAJDUQ010000149.1 GCA_022826505.1 Gammaproteobacteria bacterium | reverse complement strand
CGAACTCCTGCCCTGGAACTTCGACCCCGCGTCCACCTGAAGAATCCAGATGGTGCACCCGCACCGCTTACCGAACTCCTGCCCTGGAACTTCGACCCCGCGTCAAACTGAAAGTCTAGGTGGTGCACTCGCACCGCTTACTGTGGCACACGCGTCCGGGGCCGAGCACCAGGCCACCTTCCGCAGAAAGCCCTTCGCACGCACAGCGCGTGTGGCAAGCCGCTTCCACGTGGGCGGGGTTGACATACCGCGTCTTGCGCGTGGCGACGACCAAACCGCTAACGCTCGTGGCTTCCTGCCAGCATTGGCAAGCGTCTTGCGCCGCCGCACCAGCAGCAGCGACGCGAGCAGCTCTCGCGGGAGGCGACGCGGGGGCGGGCAAGCGAAGACGCAGCTCCGAAGGAGGCGAAGCGCCGGCCGCGGCGTGCGATGCCTGCGCCGGCGTCGGCGGCGCATGGGCGGCGCCACCACCGCAGGCGGCGAGACTCAGGAGGACGACAAAGGCCAAGGCGGGGGCCGGGAGGCATAAGCGATAACTTATTGTCGACTCATTTTCGAAGTATTTCGATAGCTGGGATTGACGGCGACGAGGCGATTCCGCCAATGCCTTCGAAATCTCGTTCCATTCGTCGATCATCTGAGCCAATGACATGGCGGGTTCGATGGCTCGTGTAAGTTGGTTTAGTACGAACCTGAAGTCACGCCACGCACTGTGCGGTTGATGCCGCCTCCAGGTTATATCCCCAGGGGGAAACTGCCACGGCGTGGTGAATCAGTTTCTCCACCAACAGGGCCACGAGAAGCTTGCCGTAGAGCCAAGCCTTGGCGCTCTCGTCGTCATACTTCGGCAGATGACCCAACTGAGCCAGTGATTTGAATCGCTTGAACACCAACTCGACTTGCCAGCGAATGCGGTACCACTCCAGAACTTCCGAGGCGGTGAACGATGACTCGGGAAACGTCGTGAAAACAATGACATATCGTGCAAATGCGAGTGTTTCCGGCTGGAGCTGCGTCCCTTTGCGCGAGGCCGTACGATGCAACTTCTCATGAGCGATCCGGATAGCCTCCTCGGTCTTGCGAATCGCACACACACGCCCCGTCACGCTCATCCCGTCTTTGACATCCACTCTCACAGGCCAAGACCTCACGGTGCCAGCGCGCTTGAGCGACGTGACCGCGCCAAGCAAATCGAACAGCTTGCCTCGTCGCACCGTTCGCAGCGGCAATGCGCTGGTATTCACCCGCACGCTGACATGACCACCGGCACCCACTACATGACCAATGCCGTTGGCCGTCGAGTAGCCCCGGTCGGCCACGATGTAGTCACCGTGACGGATGGGGAAGTGTGAAAACGATTCGCCTGTGCCCGGCCCCTCCGTGGGGGTGAGCTTGAAGAAGTCACACGCGAGCGAGGGCAGACTCACACTGTAGTGAATCCGCCACAGCCCTCCGGTCCTGCCCGGCTCCTTCACCGTCGTTGCGTCAAACGCCCTGATCTGGAAGTCGCCGTGCGTCGCCACCGCAACGCCGTGCTCTTGAAACAGTCTGACGCACAGCGCATGGAGCCACTCCTTCGACTTCTTCAGTCGTTTCAACAATGCTACGTCGGACAGGTCGGCCAGATCCGCCTTCCTGGCACGGACAACGGTCTCACGTAACGAGTGGCCACACCCGAGGTGAAGCAACAGCGTCCGAAGCAGGTTCTCAACCGACTTGTCCTTGCGCAGCCCCTTCAATGTCCCGGTCTCGTGCGCCAACTTCTGCCAATCACTCGGCAGAAACGACACCAGGAGGTCCCAATCCTCGTTCACCGTTGCCAGCCCTTTGCGTCGCGGACTCGCACGCTATGGTAGGCATTCTGGAACAGGAAAACAAGTTAGCGCTTATGGGGCCGGGAGGGGTCTTCTGGTTGAGAAATGCACGGGCAGGCTCCAGTGGGGGCGGGCGCGGGGAGTGTATTCCGCAGAGGGCGCGCGGGGAAGAACCGGCCCGCATCATCGGCGTGCAGCCGCTCTCGGAGTGTTCCCCGCCCGCGCGGGGACGGGCGAAATTCCTCTTCAAAACCGCTAAAAGAGGAATTGCCGTCTCCCCGCGCGCGGGGACGGGCGTCAAATTTCCAGTTTCGGCGTTTGACCGGCAACGCGACCTTCATTTCCGCCGCCCTGCCCGAAGGGATCTACCCGCCCAGGTTCAACCGCTATCGGGACGGCGGAGCCTACGGTCCTCACATCGACGGCGCACTGATGCAGGTCCCCGGCACCGGCCGCACCCTGCGCACCGACCTCGCCGCGACCCTGTTCCTGAGCGCGCCCGACGAGTACGACGGTGGCGAGCTGACCGTGGAGACAGACGCGGGGACGCAACAGTACAAGTCGGAAGCCGGCTCGCTGGTGCTCTACCCCGCCACCAGCGTGCACTTCGTCCTCCCCGTGACCCGTGGGGTGCGGTTCGCGTCGTTTTTTCTGGATCCAGAGCATGGTGCGCGACGCCCGGCAGCGCGAGCTTCTCCATCGCCTGGATCGGACCGTGCAGGCGCTGACCGGTGAGCTTGGCGGTGGGCACGCGGAGGTCACGAACCTGGCCGGGCTGTACCACAACCTGGTACGCCGATGGGCGGATCCGTGAGCGGCGCGCGGGGTGCCCGACGTGAACGGTTGCATACGCCACGTGGAGTCATAATCCGATGCGCAAGACCACTGCCCAACGATCCCTCGGTATTGGAGGCAGTCGCCGCCGGCTCGTGCGATCTCGGCATTGCCAACAGCTACTATCTGCCGAGGCTTCAACGGCGAGGCGGCGGTAGCGGTCTGGCCCTGTTCTGGCCCGATCAGCGCGACGCAGGCGTGCACGTCAACGTCTTCGGCGGCGGAGTCGCCCGTCATGCGCCCAACTCCGTACAGGCGCTCGACTTGCTTGAATGGCTGTCGAGACGATTGCGGACGAGTCGTCCGGCTTGGTGAACGGCTCGGTCCGGATGCTCGCGTCGGACCGTCGCCTTGGACGACAATGAACGCGTCTTCGAATCGAGGAGCGGTACGATGCTCGGATTTCTGAAGAACGTGTTTGGCGGCAGCGGCGGCGGAGAGCGCGAGCCAGAAGGTGCCGAGCCGGTGGAGCACGCGGGCTTCACCATCGTCGCAACGCCACGCCAGGCAAGCGGCGGCTGGTCCACCGAAGGGCATATCCGCAAGGTGATCGACGGAGAGGCGAAGGAGGTCCACTTCATCCGTGCCGACACGTCGACGTCGCGGGAGGCCGCGATAACCCTCTCCGTCAGCAAGGCCCGCAAGATCATCGACGAGCAGGGCGAGCGGGTATTCCGGGCCGCGCGAGCCTGAGTCGCGGTCTCTCCGGACGTTTTCCCGTCGCGCCCGCGATTCGGTGCTCGCCGGTCGACGGGGACTCCTCGTGCGGGGCGGTGGACCGGATCTCGCAGGAATCGTCGTTTTCGAGATGTCGTGCCTGCAAGGGCCGACATCGAGGCCACCAGTGATCGGGACGCGAATGATCAGAGCCATTGGTTGAAGCTCCCAGGGGCTGCTCGTCACATGGGGCGGGCGGCGCGTCTGGGCACCATGCACGCTCCGGTCGACCTCGCAGACACGCCGCCCAGATGACCTTCCGCACCGACGCCGTCACCCAGGATTGGCCGCGTCTCGTTCGCTATCTCGAATCTCACGGTCATCGGTTCGCCCTTGACCCACCGCCGCGCCAGTTCGCCTCCGGATTCGCCAACTACAACTACCTCGTGGAGGTGGACGGGGAGCCGTGCGTTCTACGCCGACCGCCGCCTGGGCCCTTGCCGCCCGGGGCGTACGACATGGTCCGCGAGCATCGAGTGCTCTCGCGGCTGTGGCGCGAGTTTCCTCTGGCACCGCGTGCATTCCATCTGTGCGACGACGTCTCGGTCCTGGGCGCGCCGTTCTTCCTCATGGAATACCGCCCTGGAGTTTCCATCGGGCCCGAGCTTCCGCCTGACCTCATCGGCCAGCCGGCCCAGGCGGCGCGCATCGCCGCGGACCTTGTGGACGCGCTTACCGGCCTGCATCGTGTCGATCCCGCCGCCGTCGACCTCGACTCCCTCGGCCGCCCGCATGGATTCCTCGCCCGGCAGCTCGTCGGTTGGTCCAGGCGCGCCCACCGCGCCTACGACGAGCAACCCGGCCGCATCGTCCGGAAAATCGTCGAGTGGCTCGAAGATCACACCGTGCCCGAACGCGCGGTGTCGCTGGTGCACAACGACTTTAAGCTCGACAACGTGCTGCTCGACCCCGAACGCTTCACTCCGGTCGCGGTGGTCGACTGGGACATGTGCACGCGAGGGTGTCCGCTGTATGACCTCGCCATCCTGTTGAGCTACTGGACCGAGCCCGACGATCACCCCGCCATGCACATTCTTCGGCAGATGCCGAGCGCGGCCCCCGGCTTTCCGAGACGTGCCGAGGTCCTCGAAGCGTATGCCCGGCGCTCCGGCATCGACATCGGAGACTTCCGCTTCTATCGCGCGCTATCGGTGTTCCGGCTCGCAATCGTGTTCCGTCAGCTCTTCAATCTCTATCGGCTCGGGACCCGCACAGGCCCGGAGTTCGCGGGCTTCAATGACGTGGCCGACGGTCTCCTCGACTTCGCTCTGGCGATCGTCGACGGCCGGTGCGACTGAACGCGTGCCGGCTCGCGAAGCCCTCCCTGGCATGGAGAACGCCTGGTGCTGCCGGAACTGACTCTCGACGAACCGCGCATGATCGCGTTCACCGCGGCGGTCGCCCTCGCCGCGGGGTTTCTCCGCGGCTTCAGCGGATTCGCCGGACCCGCGATCATGGTGCTCGTGCTCACCCAGTTCTACAGCCCGCTGTCGGTGATGACCAAGGTAGTGATCATCGACACCATGTCGTTCCTGCTGCTCGGGCCGAGCACCATTCGAGAGTTCAACCGCAGGCTCCTGGCGGTCATCGTCCCGGCGACGATTCTCGGACTTCCGATCGGGGTGTACCTGCTGACGGTGACCGACCCGCTGATCATCAAGCGTGCGGTGGCCGGTGCGGTGGCCGTTTGCGTCATCATCATGCTGATCGGGGTTCGCCTCCGAGAGCGCCCGCCAGTCGTCGCTCAGATCCTGGTGGGAGTTCTCGGTGGAGCGGTGCTCGGGGCAACCTACATCGCGCTCGTCGTCATGATCTTCTTCTTCTCGCTGCCGGTTTCCGGGGCGCAGAGTCGCGCGAACGCCGTTTTCTGGGGCATCATCATCTCGTTCATCCTGATTTTGACGCACGTGGTCCTCGGTAACACGACGTTCGAGGACTTGTGGCGCTCGATGCTCCTCGGAGTCTTCTACCTGGCGGGTACCGGTGCGGGAATCTGGTTGTTCCGCAGGACCGGGGAGCTCGGATTCCGGCGCGCCGTCCTGTGGCTGCTGCTCGGGCTCGCGGGTATCGGGCTGGTCGTGTAACGGATGTCACCGACTGCGGAAGCCCTGGTCGTGTTCAACGCTGTGAAGACCGCCAGATCGGCGTCCGCAGCCATGAATCGGCAAGTCCTTGCGGCTAGCGAGCGGTCAGGCCCCCGTCGACGACGAGCTCACTGCCGGTGACGTAGGACGATTCGTCGGAGGCGAGGAAGAGAATCGCGTTCGCGACTTCTTCCGCCGTACCCATTCTCCCGAGCGGGATCTCCTGCAGCCGCTGCTCCCCGATTGCGCCGGCGGGTACCGCCTCGTAGCCCATGTCAGTCTCTATCGGCGCGGGATGGACCGAGTTGCAGCGGACGTTGTCCTTGGCGTTCTGGATGGCCGCGCACTTGGTGAGAATGCGCACCGCACCCTTCGAGGCGTTGTAGTCCGACGAAAATCCGCTGCCGATGATTCCGGCAACCGAGGACAGGTTGATGATGGAGCCTCCTCCGGCTGCACGCATCGCCGGAAGCACCGCCTTGATACCGAGAAAGACCCCCTTCACGTTGACCGCCAGCATCTGGTCCAGTTGGCTGACGCTGGTGTGTTCGATGAGACGTCGTGCGTAGATGCCGGCGTTGTTGACGAGCACCGTCGGCCCTCCGAGCGTCTTGGTCGCCAGCGCGACCGCTTCCGCCCACTGGGACTCGAAGGACACGTCGAGCGGCACGAAGCAGGTCCGGTGCCCATCCGCGTTGAGTGCTTCGCTGAGCGCGGCGCCATCCTCGGCGCGCACGTCGGAGAGTGCCACGGCTGCACCTTCGGCCACGAATCGGCGCGCGACCGCCGCACCAATTCCTGCGGCGGCACCAGTGACGAAAGCGACCTTTCCTTCGAGTCTCATGATGGCTTCCTCGGTGGCGCCGGGTACGACGGCACTCCGCTTCACGCCGGATCGATGATGAACAGGATCTGATCGTATTCGACGAGCTCGGCGTCGTTCGCGCAGATGCGGGCAATACGCCCGCGCGTCCTTGCGTAGATTGTCGTGTAGAGCTTCATCACTTCCACGAGGCACAGCGGCGCATCCACCTCGACCTCGCTTCCAACCTCGACATACGGAGGTTCATCTGGAGACGGTCGCTGGTAGAAGGTTCCGACCATCGGCGAGCGGACCGCGATCTGGCCTTCCCCGAGGGCCGGTTCGCCGGGTGCCGCAGGCTCCCGGTCCTGTGTCGCGACGGCCGTTTCGGGAGAAGCCGCAGGCTGCGGTGCAGGCGTTGTCGGCGCGGGCGTTGTCGGCGCGGGCGTGGTTGGTGCGGGCGTGGTTGGTGCGGGTGACGCGGGTAGCGCAGGTGCCGCAGGCGTACTCGGCGCTGCCGGCATCGCCCCCTTGCGTCTGACTTCGACCTTGAGGTCTCCGATTTCGACCACGAATTCGTCGAGCGTGCTCTGGTCGACGAGCCGGATGATTTCAGCGATATCTGAGTGCGTGAGCGACATGGAAGCGGAGAATTGTGCGGAAGCTGTCCAAGGCGGGGCGCACTATAGGTAACGGATTCCCGCATGGCAATTGGGATTCCGCCCCGCAAACCGTCTTCCGGACTTCGAACGGGCGAGATGACAGCAGGTGTCGCCCGAACCGTACGGCAGTCTCGGAGCCGGTGCCGCGTATCGCCCATCGTTCGAGCCGATCGGGCAGAAAGCCGGTGGGTTTGTCGAGTCCTGCCGGCAGCTTGCGCAACCTGACCTATCGCGTCGGATCCGATACGACGCACGCGCGCCGTCACTCATCCGCTTCATTCAGCGCGACAGGTAGTCGTATGCGGAAAGGACGTGCGTCTTCACCACGTGTAGAAAATCATCGATCGGCACATGCTCGTTCCCGGTTCCCATGCCGGTGGGAAACGGTCCGTAGACGTAGGCGGGAACGTCGATGTAGCGCCACAGCCGCGTATCGGTGCCGCCCAGACTCGAGGTCGGCTGCGGCTCGAAGCCGCGCAGCGCCTTCACGTTCGCCTGGATGATGCCGATCATCTCGTGCTCCGGATCGCACCAGGCGGGCGGCGCGTGGTTGACGACGGTGTAGCCCGCCTGCGGGTAGTCGTGGAGGATGCGGTCGACTTCGGCCAGCACCCGGTCCTGGTCGACGCCGATCGGCAGGCGGAAGTCGGCCTCGATCACGCACTCGCTCGGAATCATGTTCACCTTGAGCCCGGCCCGCACCACGCCGATGTTCACGGTCACCTTCTGGATAATCTCCGACGCTCCCGCGCCGAGCGCCCGGTCCGTCGTCTCCGCCGAGCGCTCCAGCAGCGGCCCGACATTGCCGGGGGCCGGGGTATCCATCTCCTCGATACGCACCAGGTCCGCGATGAGGCGCGCACCGATCCTGCTCGCACTCTCCGTGGCGTGCGTGTAGGCCCCGTGTGCGCCTTGCGTCTTCACCTTGAACTCGACCCACAGGGGACCCTTCTCGCCGAACCGGATGCTGTAAGGGCTGCTCGGCTCGCCGTTCAGGCAGCAGTCGCCATGCACCTCCGGGTGGTTGTCGACGAGGTAGCGTGCCCCCCACGGCCCGAACGTCTCCTCGTCGGAGACCGCGGTGAGCGTGAGCCGTCCATTGAGCCGGTCGCGCAGCCCGTGCAGGTACATGAACGTGAAGATGGACGCGCTCGTCCCGCACTTCATGTCGGCCGAGCCCCGTCCCCACACCTTGCCGTCCGCGACGGCGCCACTCCACGGACCACCGTGCGACCAGGTCTCGTGCTCGCCGGCGGGAAAGACGTCGATATGCCCGTTGAGCACCAGGTGGCGCCCCGGTTGCGCACATTCGAAGGTGCCGACCACGTTCGGAAACTCGGGATGAGGATCGATGATTCGGTATGGAAGCGATCGGGCCTCGAGAAAGGCCGAGACGTGCGCGGCCGCTTCGCGGGTGTCGCCGGGCGGATTCGGACACTTCGCCTGCACGAACTTCGTGTAGAAGTCGAGCAGCATGTCGCGGTCGGCCTCGATGCGATCGAGCAGTGCCTGTTTGGTGTCGTCCATGGGTAGAATTCTCCGAATCGGGTCGTGGGGTTCAGTCCGGGAGGCGTTTGGCGAACCGCGTTCCGTCTACCGTACTCGATGGCCTCGGCGGCGATGCGTCGTGCCGCACGGATCGCGGCCGCCCGCCGTCAGAGCGCTGATTCGGGGGCTTTCACGGGTACGGGAATCCCCGCAGTGGCCGGCACGTGCCGCGCCGCGCGATTCCGTCGTCCCTCGTGCCCTGTTCGTGCGGCCTCGCTCCAATCCTGAGCCCGAGGCGCGCCACGTCATGCATCGAAGCCGTAGATGCGCGCGGCGTTGCCCCAGACGATCTTCTGCCGGTCTTCATCGGACAGTCCTTCGAAGGTTCGGGCGATGACCTCCTGCGAATGCGGGAACGACCCCTCGTCGTGGGGATAGTCGCTGCCCCAGAGCATCGAGTCCGCACCGGTGAATTCGAGGTTGCGCAGGCCGATGGGGTCGTCGGTGAAGGTGATGAAGCCCTGGCGCGCGAAGTACTCGCTCGGCTTGAGTTCGAGCCGCGGGCGGATCCACATGTGTTTCTTCTCCACCTGTTCGTCGAGCACGTAGAGCAGCCACGCAAGCCACCCCGCGCCGCATTCCACCACCACGAAGTCGAGTTTCGGATGGCGCTCGCACACCCCGCCGGAGATGAGCTGCGAGACCGGATTGAGTCCGTCCGCCATGCGCATGGCCATGAAGTCGAGCGCACCCCCGATGCCCTCCTCCTCGCCCCAGTCCTCCGGGTAGGTGTCCTCGGAGTTGGTAAACGCATGGAACGCGAGCACCATGCCGGTGTCCTCGATGGCCGACCACAACGGCTCGTACTCCGGTCGGTTGTAGGGTCGTTCGCGATTGGTGATGGGCACCTTGATCGATCGGTAGCCGAGCTTGGCCGCGCGCTCGACCTCCTCGACCGCGGCCGCGATGTCGTGCACCGGAGTCATCGCGACCGGCGCGAACCGGTTTCGGTGAGGGCCGAAATGCGCGCTCGCCCAGTCGTTCCACGCCTTCGCCACCGCGAGCTGATAGTCGGGCGCCGGCGACATGAACAGGCCGAGCGACTGGTTCGGATAGATGACCTCGGCGCTCACGCCGTCGCGCTCGAGGTCGGCGAGACGCCGGTCCATGTCGCGTCCGCCGGTCGGGTCGTCGCGGAATTCGCGATCGCGGTCGTCATCGGTGGTGCGCGCCTCCGCGACATCGAGCCGCCGCGGGCGCCGTCCGTCCACGACAAGATACCGAGCGCCGTTGCGCTCGACGATATGTGGCGCGCGGTGCCGGAGCGATTTCGGAATACGCTCGTAGAGCTCCGGCGGCTCCTGCACGTGCGAGTCGGCCGAGATGACCTTGTTCATCGATCGCTCCCGTCGTCCTGGGATCGGAGGCGCCTATCATGGCTTTCCGTCGGACACGAGTCGAGAACCGGCGAGGCTGCGCCACAGACCGACGGGGCATGCGCGGCGCCCGTTCCCGGTGCGAGCCTCCCGGGCGTCCTCGGCCCGTCGCCGCCTCGTCCCTTCACGCAGGAAGCCACTTTCGGATACTTCGCTCGACAAGCCGCACGGTCTGCATGCGGCGCCGTTGGTGAAGAGCGACGCTGCTCGAGACGTCCAGGCGGCACACCGCCACATGCGCGAACCGCGCTATCCTCGTGCGTCGGCTCGGCTTCGCCGGAGGGAGCCTCGGTGCTGCGTGACGGCTACGATGTGGTGGTGATCGGTGCGGGCCTCGTTGGCGGGGCGATCGCCTACGGTCTCGCGCGGGCCGGACAGCGGGTGGCGGTGCTCGACGAGAAGGACGCGACATACCGGGCGAGCCGAGGCAACTTCGGTCTCGTGTGGGTGCAGGGCAAGGGAGTCGGGCGGCCCGAGTATGCGTTGTGGTCGCGCGCTTCGTCCGAGCGATGGTTCGAGCTCTCCGATGCGCTGGCCGGGGACTGCGGGCTCGCCCCGTGCTACGAGCGCCCGGGCGGGGTGATCGCGGCGCTGTCCGAGGAGGAGCTCTCCGAGCTGGATTCGATGCTCTCGGGGCTGCGGCGGGCGGCCGGCAATGCCGGTTACGACTACGAGATTCTGGACTCGGCCCGCGTTCGCGAGCTGCTGCCGGCGTGCGGGCCGGAGGTTGTCGGTGGGGCCTTCAGTCCTTACGACGGCCACTCGAATTCGCTGAAGCTGATGCGTGGCCTGCATGCATCGCTCGCCGCGTACGGGGCGGACTATCTCACCGGTGCGCGCGCCGGTGACATCCGCGCTCTCGACGGCGGGGGATTCGACATCCGGACCGGACGCGGGACGATCACCGCCGACAAGGTGGTCATCGCGGCCGGCCACGGA
>JAJDUQ010000082.1 GCA_022826505.1 Gammaproteobacteria bacterium | reverse complement strand
TGTTCTCTCCAGCGATGGGTGAGGTGTCATGGCCAAGCGGCTGTTGAGGAAGGCATTGAGCGCGCCGGGGCTGCTGCGCGTGGTGCGGGGGTGCTTCGACGAGGTCGAGGACCCGGCCCCCGGGCGGAAGTTCAGCCTGAGCGATTGTCTGATGTCGGGGCTTGCGGTGTTCGGGCTGAAGTATCCGTCGCTGCTTCGGTTCGACCGCGATGCGAGGACCGACGAGACGGTGCGGGCGAATCTGAGGGCTCTGTACGCGATTGAGCGCGCACCGTGCGATACGGCGCTCCGCGAGCGGCTCGACGAGGTGGACCCGCGCGAGTTGCGCGGTGTGTTCAAGCGGGTGTTTGCGGCGCTGCAACGGGGCAAGGGGCTCGAAGGGTTCACCTGCCTCGGTGACATGTCGCCGTCGCGCGGAGAGTCGGGACCGGGCGGCTCCGAACGTGTCGTTCGGCACCCTCGATTGTGAACGTGGGCGGTTCCGAGGCGCACGCCACGAGATTCCCGTCCGGGCATTGCCGCGAATTGGTATGGCGTTTTGCCCAGAATGGACCTTTTTCTCGCGCCCAATGGGGCGAGAACATTCCTTCGGCATGGTCGGGGATCGAGACAGCGTCGACGTCCGGGCCGGTTCCGGCCGAACGCACGTCGTCGCTTCGACACACGGCCCCGGAGACCGCGGAAGGCGGCAGCGCATGAAAATCAGGAGCATCGAGACCTACAGCACCCGTTACGTCTGCATGGTGCGGTTGCGCTCCGACAGCGGCGAGGAAGGCTGGGGCCAGACCGCGCCCTACCATGCGGACATCACCGCCCGGGTGGTGCATCGGCAGGTCGCGCCATATGCCCTCGGTGCCGACGCCCTCGACATCGGCTCGCTGATGCGCCGGATTCCGGAACAGGAGCACAAGTTTCCGGGCTCGTACCTGCGTCGCGCCATGGGAGGACTCGATACCGCCTTGTGGGATCTGCGCGGCAAGCTGGAGGGCAAGAGCGTCTGCGAGCTGCTCGGCGGCACGCCGCGCCCCATTCGCGTCTACGGCTCCAGCATGCGGCGCGACATTTCACCACGCGACGAGGCGGAACGTCTGGTGCGACTGCGGGGCGAATGCGGTTACGACGCGTTCAAGTTCCGCATTGGCCGCGAATGCGGTCACGACCGGGACCAGTGGCCGGGCCGCACCGAGGAGATCGTGGGCGCGGTCAGCCGGGCGCTGCGAGACGAGGCGGATCTCCTGGTGGACGCCAACAGCGGATTCTCGCCCGCCCGTGCGATCGAGGTGGGCCGCATGCTGGAAGACCACGGCATCTGCCACTTCGAGGAACCGTGTCCGTACTGGGAGCTGGATCAGACTCGGGAGGTGACCGAGGCCCTGGCTGCGCTCGACATCGACGTGACCGGTGGCGAGCAGGACTGCGATCTGTCCACGTGGCGCCGGCTCGTCGGCATGCGTGCGGTGGACGTTGCCCAGCCGGATGTCTGCTACGCCGGCGGGTTGACGCGAACGCTCGACGTCGCCGCGATGGCGCGGGACGCGGGTCTGCCCGTTACACCACACGCCGCCAATCTCAGCCTGGTCACGGTGTTCACCCTGCACATGATGGGCGCCATCGAGGGGGCGGGACCCTACGTCGAATTCACCATCGAGGGCTCGGACTACTACCCGTGGCAGGACGGACTCTTCGAGCCGGCCCTCGTCGCCCGAGAAGGCAAGGTGCAGATTCCGGACGGCCCCGGCTGGGGCGTGGAGATCGACAGGGGCTGGCTGGAGCGGGCAGAGCACGCGATCAGCGAGGTGCAGGGATGAATCGCGCACTGATTTCGAGCATCGCAGCCGGTACGAACCTGTCCTTCGGCTCGCGGCGGCCGGACGTGGGAGCCGGGTGACCGATGGCCGAAATCCGACTGAGCAGCGTCACCAAGCGATTCGGCCGGACCCTGGCCGTCGACGCCGTCAGCCTCACGGTGGCCGACGGCGAGTTCATGGTCTTCGTCGGACCGTCGGGGTGCGGCAAGTCGACCACGCTTCGCATGGTCGCGGGGCTCGAAACCGTGAGCGAGGGAAATATCCATATCGGAGAGCGCGACGTGACGCGGCTTCAGCCGAAGGACCGCAACGTGGCGATGGTGTTCCAGAACTACGCGCTCTACGCCCACAAGAACGTCTTCGACAACCTCGGTTTCGGACTGAAGGTGCGCGGGGCACCGAAGGCCGAGATCGAGAAACAGGTTCGTCACGCCGCGTCCATCCTCGGAATCGAGGAGCTGCTGGAACGCAAGCCCCGGCAGTTGTCCGGCGGCCAGATGCAGCGGGTGGCGCTCGGCCGCGCGCTGGTGCGCGACCCCGATGCCTTCCTCCTCGACGAGCCACTGAGCAACCTGGACGCCAAGATGCGAGTCCACATGCGCGAGGAGATTGCCAAGCTGCACGCCGCCACGGGCACCAGCACGATTTACGTGACCCACGACCAGATCGAGGCGATGACCCTGGGCGATCGAATCGCGGTCATGAAGGACGGACGGATCCAGCAGATCGGGCGGCCCCTCGACATCTACGACCACCCCGCGAACATGTTCGTCGCGAACTTCATCGGATCGCCGGAGATGAACCTGGTCGAAGGCGAGCTCGGCAACGAGGCAGGCGCCCCGCGCTTCGTCGGCGAGGGCTTCTCGCTTTCCTTGCCGGAGGTTCGTCCGTTCAGGCGACCGCAAGGCCGCCGAATCGTGCTGGGACTGCGCCCCGAGCACGTGGCGCCGACGGACGCGAGCGAAGGAACCATTCCGGCCGAAGTGGTGCTGGTGGAGCAGATGGGTGCGCAGACCTTGCTCGTCTGCCGCGCCGGCGGCGCGTCGCTGAACGCCCTGACGAGCCGCAACGACCGCCTGCACGCCGGAGACCGCATCATGCTGGGCACGACACCGGAGCACATCCACCTGTTCGACCCCGGAGGTGGACGCAGCCTGACGTCGGACCCGGCGAATCCGGGGTAGCCCGGACCCGCAAGCCCCAAAGCACAGGGAGAAGAGCCATGACGAAATCAGTGAAGAAGATTCGCCGCGAAGCCCCGTCGGGAGCGTCCGGCAGCACGCCGGTGAGGGTGCCGCGCCGCAAGGTGCTTCAGGGTATCGGCGCCGCCACGGGAGCGGCGGCGCTTGGAATCCATGCCCCGTTCGTGCACGCCAGGACGAAGGAAATCAGGTTCCTCAACGGCGAGCCGACGGTCGAGAGCGTGCGGGCGATGAAGTTCGCCGCCGCGCAGTACGAGAAGGAGACCGGCGTCAAGGTCCAGATGGACACGGTCCCGGTCGGCAAGGCGTTCGACAAGATCCAGACCTCGATCAAGGCCGGCCGACCGTACGACATCGGGACGCTGTTCTTCATCGGCGACGTCATCATTCTCGCCAGCGAGGGCAAGCTCGCGCCGCTCAACGACATCATCAACAAGTACGAGTGGGGACCGCGCATCCTGTTCCCGATGGACGGGAACTACTTCTGGTACCCCTACGACTACAACCTGTGCTGGATCAACTACCGCCGCGACCTCTACGAGAAGCACGGCCTCAAGGAGCCCAGTACCTGGGATCAGCTCCTCGACAACATGGCGGCGCTGACCGGCGAGGGCGACGACAAGACCGCCAAGGGAACCCTGCACCCGATTTCGTCGAGCAGTGCGACCAACTACCTGACCTTCGGCTACATGTGGGCCCAGGGCAGCAAGGTGTTCGACGACGCCTGGAACGTGGTGCTGGACCAGGGCGACGTGAAGAAGTCCACCATGGAGTACCTGGACTTCTTCTCGCGGCTGACCGAGCACATGCCGACCGGCATCGCCCAGGCGGCATGGGGACCGGGCCTGCGCGGATTCCGCTCCGGCCAGCTCTCCCACGCTCCCGGCACCGGGCGAGCCATCGACGTAATCCGTACCACGGACGAGGAACTCGCGATGAAAATCGGTGTGTTCCCGTTCCCCTCCAGCGACGGTTCCAACGTGGCGGTCAACCACGGCTACGACGGCTGGGTGGTGATGGACACGCCGAATACCGACGAGGCGCTCAAGTTCATGGAGTGGTTCTCCGACGAGCACCTCATCAACTTCCTCCACACCTCCGCGGTGCACTACCAGCCGACGCGCATGGACATCTACGAGGATCCGCGCTGGCTGGCCCATCCGGCGCTCGAGCAGTACTCGCACATCACGGGGTGGCAGAAGCGGTTCCTCACCGACGAGAACGTGATCATCCGCTCCATCGACACCGAGGGGCCGCACCCCGATCTGCGGGCCGGCAAGATCTTCCGCTCCTACGCCCTGCCGGAGATGCTTCAGAACAAGATCATCAAGGGCATGGATTCCTCGGAGGCGGTCGATGTCGCCGCGGCCAAGCTGCGCGACTCGATCAAGGAGAGCTGAGGGAAGCCGTTTCGGAAGGGGCGGCCGGGCTCATGCCGGTCGCTCCTTCCGTGGACGCGAATTCAGGGATCTCGTCCGGACACCCACCAGGAGCCTCGATCTTGCCGACCGAACCGCGACTGGCTCGATGGCACAACGGTGAGCGCAGCGGCCGCCCGGCGGCGCGGGCGTTCCTCTTGGGTGGAGATGTGGAGACCCGAGGTTTGCCGGGACTGGAAGCGGGTGCTCACGGTGTGTTCGTTTTCGGGCAGAAGGCCGGCCGATGATCCGCCGGCCCGAGCCTCGCTAGAGGGCGATTCCGGTGGGCGGCGACCGCACGATCTACGGGCTGTTCTTCCTGGGGTTGGCGCTGACCGCCGCAGTGGTCGTCTACCCGGCGCTGTACGCCATCGAGCTGAGCTTCCAGAAGGCCGAGTCCTTCATCTCCACTCCCGAATGGGTCGGCTTCGCCAACTACGCGCGCGTCCTTGCCGACCCGGACTTCTGGAACGCGTTGCAGCGAGGCGTCGTCTTCGCCGGCAGCGCCATCTTCTTTCAGGTGGTTCTGGGCATCGGATTCGCGATGCTCCTGGACGCCGCCATTCCCTGCCGGCGGCTGATGCGGGGCATCGCGATCCTGCCCTACCTCCTCCCGACCCTGATCGTGGCCCTGATCGCGAAGTGGATGCTCAACGACCCGATTGGAATCATCACCGCGATGGTCGACGGCCTCGGCTTCGGCGTCGTCGACTGGTTCGGCTCGCCGACCCGGGCGATGGCCATCGTCATCACCGTCAGCGTGTGGATCTGGACGCCCTTCGTCACCGTCGCATTTCTCGCCGGTCTGCAATCGGTGCCGGATACCCTTTACGAAGCCGCCAAGGTCGACGGCGCCAACGCCTGGCAGCGTTTCTGGCACATCACCTTGCCGCAGCTCAGGCCGGTGCTGACGGTGGTGGTCCTGCTGCGCGCGATCTGGATGTTCAACAAGTTCGACATCATCTGGCTGCTGACCGGCGGCGGGCCGCTCCAGGCCACCGAGCACCTGCCGATCCTCGCCTACCGCAAGGCGTTTCAGAGCTACGACGTCGGGATGGGAGCCACCGTCTCCACCATCTCGTTCCTCATCCTGACCGCGGCGGTGCTGGTCTACTTCCGGCTCTTCCCGCTCGACACCAGGGACTGAGGCGATGCGCACCGAACTCGAAGTCCCGCTCGCCAGCCGACTTGCCCTCTACGCCGCAATGGCGGTGACGATCGTCTACTCGTTCTTCCCCGTGTACTGGATGCTCGTGACCAGCGTGCGCGAGCCCTCCGTCCTCTACAACACGGTAAGCCTCGTTCCCGGCCCGTTCTCCATCGAGAACTACGTGACGCTGCTGGCCGCCACGGACTATCCGACCTGGTTCCTCAACTCCGTGTACGTCGCCACCGTGACGGTCGCGATCACGCTGGTGCTCGCGGTGCTCATCGCGTACGCGGTGACACGGCTCCGCATGCGGGGCAAGACCACCATCGTCGGTTCCATGCTGCTCGCGTACATGTTTCCGCCGCTGCTCGTCGCGATACCGCTCTACACCATCTTCGCGAAGCTCGGTCTGGCCAACACCCACTTCGCGCTCATCGTCTCGCACTGCACCATCACCCTGCCGCTGGGGGTGTGGCTGCTGTGGGGTTTCTTCAAGCAGATGCCGGCCGACGTCGAGGAGGCGGCGATGGTCGACGGCTGCTCGCGCCTCGGGGCCTTCTTCCGGGTGGTCCTGCCCCTGTCCCTGCCCGGCATCACCACCGTCGCGATCTTCTCCTTCCTGCTGTCGTGGACCGACTACACCTTCGCGCTGGTGATGATCGACAGCGACTACCAGAAGACCCTGCCGGTGGGGCTGGAGACCATGACCGGCCAGTACGAGCTGCGCGACGGAGAGCTGATGGCCGGTTCGTCGCTGATCGCGCTGCCCTTGCTGATTCTCTTCGTGTTCCTCAACCGCTACTTCATCCACGGGTTGGCGGCCGGCGCCATCAAGCGCTGACCGAAGGGGCCGTACGGTTGCGCCGGCGCGAGACGCAGTGAACCGAGACGTGTTCCTTCGAAGGTGTCGGGTCTCTCCCGACCCTGCCTGATCGATCGCTGGCTCCGGGTCGAGTACCGCGACGCGGCCCGGCTATGTCGAGTAGTTCAGTTTCGCCGCGCTGCGCCAGGCAGGGCGCTCGTGGTGGCGCGCCCGGTAGGCGTCCAGCGCGGGACCCAGCTCGAAGCCGGCGGCACACGCCCAGTCCAGACAGCACGTGAGGAGGATGTCGACGCCGGAGAACGCGTCGCCGACGGCGAAGGGGGCGTTGTCCAGCCGTACTTCCGCCCACTTGACCTGCTTGTTGAATCCGTCCCGGGCGGTCTCCACCGCGGCCGGCGCCTCGCCGTAGACCGCCGCCAGATCGCGGTGCTTGCGAATCACGTACAGCGTGTGGGCATCGAGTTCCGTGAGGATGTAGGAGTTCCACTCGTTGTACCGGGCCCGGTCCGCGCTCCCGAAGGACGGGGTCAGGCCGCCGTACTTGTCACCGAGGTACGTCACAATCGCGGCGCTCTCGGTGAGCACGAGATCGCCGTCCACCAGCACCGGTACCTTTTCCTTGATGCTGAGTGCCCGAAAGATCTCCGTTTGCGTCTCGCCCGTGCGCGGGCCGATGAGCTTCGCCTCGTACTCGACGCCAAGCTCGTGCAGTGCCCAGTGGGCTCGCATCGTGCGGCCGGTGGTGCCGCCCCACAGCGTCAGGGGCATGAATCGATTCCTCCCTCGATCTCAATCAGTTCGTACCGGAACGTCGGACAGTGTACCCGTCCGGCTTCACGCGATCCTGCCGCCGCACCGTGTCGCTCCGACTGCCGGTGGAACGGCACTGTGCACGCGTTCGGCGTGAAATGACCCGCCAAATGGCTCACTATTGAAAGGTCCGGCCTCCCGGGGCCGCGCCGACAGAAATCCGCAAGGAGCATCGACGATGGCAGCACAACCGGAGATCCGATACAGCGCGTGTCCCCACGACTGCCCGTCCACCTGCGCGCTGGAGGTCGAGCGCCTCGGCGACCGGCTCATCGGGAAGGTCCGCGGGGCGAGGGAGAACTCCTATACCGCCGGCGTCGTGTGCAGCAAGGTCGCGCGCTACGCCGAACGCATCCATCACCCCGATCGTCTGACCACTCCGCTGCGCCGCGTTGGCGACAAGGGCTCGCGCGAGAGCTTCGTGCCGGTGTCCTGGAACGACGCGCTCGACATCGTGGCCGAGTCCCTGCTGAAGGCCGAGCAGCGCCACGGCTCGGAGACGGTGTGGCCGTACTACTACGCGGGGACCATGGGGCTCGTGATGCGCGACGGAATCAACCGCCTGCGTCACGTCAAGCGGTACTCGGGACAGTACAACACCGTCTGCGTCACGCTCGCCTGGAACGGGTTCATCGCGGGGACGGGCCGACTCGCGGGGGCCGATCCGCGCGAGATGGCGAACTCGGATCTGGTCGTCATCTGGGGCACCAACGCCGCGGCGACGCAGGTCAACGTGATGACCCACGCGCTGGAGGCGCGGCGCCGGCGCGACGCTCCCATCGTGGTGGTCGACACCTATCGCAACGCCACCGCGAAGCAGGCGGACCTCTTCGTCTGCGTGCGGCCGGGAACCGATGGCGCGCTCGCCTGCGCGGTGATGCACGTCCTGTTCCGCGACGGCCACGCGAACCGCGAGTACCTCGCGCGCTACACCGACTGCCCAGGCGACCTGGAGCGGCACCTCGCCGACCGTACCCCGCAGTGGGCGGAGCGCATTACCGGCGTGCCGGTGGACACCATCGAGACCCTTGCCCGGATGATCGGCACGACCCCGCGCACCTATCTCCGCCTGGGGTACGGTTTCTGCCGGCAGCGCAACGGGGCGGTGAACATGCACGCGGCGCTGTCCATCGCGGCGGTGACCGGCGCATGGCTGCACGAGGGCGGCGGCGCGTTTCACAACAGCGGCGACATCTACCACTGGGACAAGTCGATGATCGAGGCCCACGACGCGATCGACCCCTCGATCCGCGTCTTCGATCAGTCACGCATAGGGCCGATACTGGACGGCGATGCGCTCGATCTCGGCGACGGTCCGCCGGTGACCGCGCTGTTCATCCAGAACACGAACCCGATGATGATCGCGCCGGAGCTCGAGCGGGTGCACCGGGGGTTCGCACGCGACGACCTCTTCACGTGCGTGCACGAGCAGTTCATGACCGAGACCGCGGCGGTGGCGGACGTCGTGCTGCCGGCCACCATGTTCCTGGAGCACGACGACGTGTACCAGTCCGGCGGTCACCAGCACATCATCCTCGGTCCGAAGATCGTCGAGCCGCCGGGGGGGTGCCGCTCGAACCACGAGGTCGTCTGCGAGCTCGCGAAGCGACTGGGAGCCCACCATCCGGGGTTCGAGATGACCCCGCGCGAACTCATCGACCACACCCTGCGAGCATCGGGGTGGGACGGGCTCGACCGGCTCGAGGCGGAGCGCTGGTTCGACTGTCAGCCGGACTTCGACGATTCCCACTACAAGGCCGGCTTTGCGCACCCGGACGGGAAGTTCCGGTTCTCCCCCGACTGGGCGGCGCTCGCGCCCGGTGGATTCGTCGACGACGCGCTGCTCGCTGCGATGCCCCGTCTTCCCGACCACTGGGAGGTCATCGAGGAGGCGACCGAGGAGATGCCGTTCCGCATGGTGACGGCTCCGGCGCGGCACTATCTCAACTCGTCCTTCACCGAGACCCCGACCTCGATCCGCCGCGAGCGCCGTCCGAGCGTGATGATTCACCCCGAGGATGCGATGTCGCTCGGAGTGCGCGACGGCGACCGGGTGCGTCTCGGCAACGACCGCGGCGATCTGGTCATCCACGTCGAGCTGTTCAACGGAGTGCAGCGCGGCGTGGTCATCGTCGAGAGCATCTGGCCCAACCACGCGTTCGAGGAAGGGAAGGGCATCAACGTGCTCACCGGCGCGGATGCGGTGGCCCCGGTGGGAGGGTGCGCGTTCCACGACAACCGGATCTGGATTCGGGCGGCGTAGGCGGCGGCGATGTGATCATGGCGAAGATCACCCCCTGCGCAGAGAACGGCAAGGCTACGGTCGTGCCCGAGGTGCCCGGGTACGTATGTTTCGGTTCGACGGAGTTCCACACGATACGACCTGAGCAGGGTGTACGGCCGGATGGCCGGCTTGGCGATGTGGTCATCACCAAGTACGGGGAACCGGCCGTCGAGCTCGTGCGCTGCCGCAAGCGGCGAGGCGGGATCGACTTCGACAAGCTGGAGGCCGACTGCCGGCGCCTCGGGATCGAGGAAGCCTCACCGGAAGAAGCGGCGGCGTGGAAGGCGGACTTCGAGGATCCGGCGTTCAGTCGCAAGGTGCTCGGGCTTGACGACGACGAATAGGCAGTTGCATCGTGCGCCTTCTTCTCGATACGTACTACCTCTACGGTTTGATGGCGGCCCGCGAGCTCGACACCCCGCTCAATCACAAGGATCCGTTCGACGAACTCCTCCTCGTCCAGGCCCAGTAAGAGGGCCTCAAGCTCCTGACTGCCGATCGGTGGATGATCGGACACCCACTGACCATTACGGTCTGACGACTGTCGAGAATCTGGAACGAAGTTGCGGCGTGCACGGCGGCTGCGGCATCAAGGACAGTCGGTTGACTTCGACCCATGTCCCGTCGTTTCGAAGCGCAGCCTCGCCGGTTGGCAACGACGCCATTGACAAAGGTATCGTTGATGATGATTCCCTCGGACTCATCCGAATCCACGGGAGGAGTGAAACCGATGGCGCGTACAGGGTTCTCGACCGAGAACGTTCGATTCCGGATCGTGCGGTGAGCCGCTTCGCCGACAGAGTCGTCGCGGTCACCGGCGGGGCCTCCGGCATCGGCGAGGCGACGGTGCGACGCTTCATCGAGGAGGGCGCCCGGGTGGCGTTCGCGGACCGCGACGCGGAGCGCGGGAGGGGCGTCGCGGCCGAGCTGGAGGCGCAGGGCGCGGTCGTGCACTTCGTCGAAGCGGACATGGGCAGGGAGGCGGACGCCACCGGATTCGTCGAGGCCGCGGTCGCCCGCTTCGACCGCCTCGACGTGCTCGTCAACAACGCGGGAATTCGCAAGTTCCAGGCGGTGACGGAGGCGTCGAGGGAGAGCTGGGACGAGATGCTCTCGGTCAACCTCCAGGGTGATTTCACGCTGGATTTTAGCCCGGATAGCGAGAGTAGCCGGAGGACGGGTCTGACTGGCAGAAGGAGGTGCCCGGGAGTTGCGCTCAACACCCGGGGTGAGGAGGAGTGTCAGCGACTGGAGAGTGGGAGGG
>JAJDUQ010000164.1 GCA_022826505.1 Gammaproteobacteria bacterium | reverse complement strand
ACCCTCCCACTCTCCAGTCGCTGACACTCCTCCTCACCCCGGGTGTTGAGCGCAACTCCCGGGCACCTCCTTCTGCCAGTCAGACCCGTCCTCCGGCTACTCTCGCTATCCGGGCTAAAATCCAGCGTGAAATCACCCTGCGGATTGCAGGGGTTGGATTGAACCGGCAACGAGTGGATTCTATCTTGGCGCACGACCCGCGGGTTGACGCACGGATTCGCAAGCCGAGGTGAAACCATGAACACGATCATCCGGGGCGGCCGACTGCTCGACATCGAGCGGCATGCGGCGGAGCCTGCCGACATTCTGGTCGCCGGAGACACGGTGCGCGAGATCGGAGCGCCGGGAATGGCCGCGCCGGCCGGCGCCGCCACGCTCGACGCATCCGGCCGGCTGCTCATGCCGGGTCTCGTCAACGCACATACCCACGGCCACAACAACCTCGCCAAGAGCGTCGGCGACCGCTGGACGCTGGAGCTGCTGCTCAACGCCGCGCCCTGGATCACCGGCGGGAGGACGCTCGAGGACAAGTACCTCTCCACCCTCATCGGGGCGGTGGAGATGGTGCGCAAGGGGTGCACCGCCGCCTACGACCTGAACTTCGAGTTTCCGGCACCGACCGCGGAAGGCCTCGAGGCGATTGGTCGCGCATACGCCGATGCCGGAATGCGTGCGGTGATCGCTCCGATGATGGCCGACCGCACCTACCACCGAGCCATCCCGGGGCTCCTCGACGCGTTGCCGGTGGAGTTGCGGCGCGAGGCCGAGGCGGTTTCGCTGCATCCGTTCGAGACCAGCATGGCGGCCTGGGAGCGCGCCCGATCGGCCTGGCCTTTCTCGCGCGACCAGGTACGGCTCGCGCTCGCACCCACCATTCCCCATCATTGCAGCGAGGGCTTCCTGCGCGCCGCCAACCGTGCCGCCGACGAACACGGGACGGGATTCCACACCCATCTCGCCGAGTCGAAGGTCCAGGCCCTTGCGGGTATGCGCCTCTACGGCAAGACCCAGACCGCGTGGCTCGATTCGCTCGACGTGCTCGGCCCGCGCTTCACCGCCGCACATGCAGTGTGGCTCGACCGCGACGACATGCGCCGCCTCGCCGATGCGGGCGCCGCGGTCGCGCACAATCCCGGCTCGAACGCGAGGCTCGGGAACGGTCTCGCCGCGGCGCGCGCCCTGCTCGACGCCGGTGTCCGGGTCGGCATCGGCACCGACGCCTGCACCTGTTCCGACAACCTCAACATGTTCGAGGCGATGCGCATCGCAACGATGGTCTCGCGGGTGCAGGAGCTCGACTACGAGCGCTGGCTCGCGACGGAGGAAATACTCGGCATGGCCACCCGGGGGAGCGCCGCGGTGCTCGGGTTCGACGACGAAATCGGAGCCATCGAGCCGGGGCGCAAGGCCGACATCGTGTTCCTCGACCTCGCTCACGTGAACTACGTGCCGCTCAACGACCCCGTCAACCAGATCGTGCACTGCGAGGACGGCACCGGAGTCGAGTCGGTCATGATCGGCGGCCGCATGGTGCTCGAAGGGCGGCGAATGGTCACCGTGGACGAAGCGAAGCTCGCGCGGGATGCGGCGGCGGCGACGGAGCGGCTCGCCGCGGTCAACACCGACACGAGAGCGATGATGGAGCGGCTCGAATCCGCTGTCGGGCGTTACGCAGTGGAGTGGTCGCGGGAGGACTACCATATCGAGCGCCACGCCCGCTGCACGATCTGAGTCTCACGGACCCTTCGAGCCACCACGGCGGCCGGCATCCGCCACTCGCACGAGAATGGAAACGCTTCCGGCACGTTCATCAACTTCAGGACGGTATCGACCATGACCCTGCGGCGCGAAACTCTGGATGACGGCATCACCCTGCTCACAATCGACCGGCCGGAGGCGCGCAATGCGCTTACGCCGGAAATTCGCGGCCTGTTCGCGGAGTACTGCACTTCGATGGCGGAGGACGATGCGGTGCGCGCGGTGGTGATCACCGGCGCCGGCGACCACTTCTGCGCGGGCGGCGACGTGAAGACGATGGGGAGCCACGACCCGGCAGCGAGGCAGGAGCGTTACTCGGAGATGGCCCGGGTCGCCGAGATCGTCATCACTTTCCCGAAACCCCTGATCGCGGCGGTGCGGGGGCACGCGGCGGGGGCCGGTGCGAGCATCGCCTGCCTTGCAGACATCGTCGTCGCCGATGACACCGCGAAGTTCACGGTGGCGTTTCTCAACGTCGGGCTGGTGCCCGACTGGGGACTGACCTACACGCTGCCCCGCAGAATCGGACCAGCCGCGGCCCGCCGGCTTGCCCTCACCAGAGCACGAGTCGACGCGGCCGAAGGCCATCGGCTCGGCCTCGTCGACATCCTCGCCGGTGAGCGCAACGTGATGGAGGTCGCGTTGGGACAGGCGCGCATGCTCGGGGCATCGGCACTCGGCGGCTACGCGGCGATCAAGACGATGACGGAGGATCGCGAAGCGTTGCGGGCGGCGCTTCGCACGGAGGCGGAGACACAGATGGAGCGTTCCCGAACGTGGGAGCACGCGGAAGGGGTCGCCGCATTCAAGGAGAAGCGCAAGCCCGACTACGCACGCCTGCGCTGATGCCGTGCAACCGCGCCCCGCGTCTTGCGCATTGCCTGTTCATGTGCGCGGTGCTCGCGCCCGGACGAAAACCGGCGCCGCGGAGCTGCATCGCATGCCCGGGTACGGAGACGTCCACCAACCAGGGCAGACAACGATTCTCGCGATGCGAACTCGCGGCCGCCCCGACCTTGCTGTCGCCCAAGTGCAGTCTTGCGCCGACGTTCCCGCACATGACTCGACTCCTTCAGCAGCACCGAGCCCACTCGAAGAACGCCGCGCGGACATGCTACTTTGCGCGCCGCCCAGCGCGCTTCGCCTCTGCCCTCGAACCGAATTCAGGAGCTCGTGATGTCCATCGCCTCACAACGCATGAACCGCATCAAGGCATCTCCGTCCATCGTCATTTCCGCCAAGGCGATGGAGATGGCGAGAGCCGGCCACGACGTCATCGCCCTCTCCGCGGGAGAGCCGGACTTCGACACCCCGGACAACATCAAGATCGCGGCGATGCGTGCCATCATCGAAGGCAGGACGAAGTACTCCCCGGTCACCGGCATCCCGGAGTTCCGCGAGGCGATCTGCCGCAAGCTCGAGCGCGAGAACGGGCTGAGCCACACCCCCGACCAGATACTGGTGTGCAACGGCGGCAAGCAGGTCATTTACAACGCTCTGACCGCGACGCTCGACCCGGACGACGAAGTCATCATCCCCGCACCGTTCTGGGTGAGCTACCCGGACATGGTGCTGCTCTCGGGCGGAACGCCGGTGGTGGTCGCGACCGAAGGCGCGAACGAGTTCCGGTTGACGCCTTCTCTGCTCGAAGGAGCGATCACCGCGAAGACGAAGTGGCTGATCCTCAACAACCCGTGCAACCCGTCCGGTGCAGCCTACTCGGCCCAGGATCTGGAAGGACTCGCCGAAGTGCTGCGACGACATCCGCACGTGTGGGTGCTGACCGACGACATCTACGAGCACATCCTCTACGGCGACGAGCCCTTCGCGACGATGGCGCAAGTCGCTCCCGATCTGCACGGGCGAACTCTGACCATGAACGGGCTCTCCAAGGCTTACTGCATGACCGGCTGGCGCATCGGTTACGGGGCCGGACCGAAGGAGCTCATCACGGCGATGTCGAAGCTCCAGTCACAGTCCACGAGCGGAGCCTCCACCATCAGCCAATGGGCCGGGGTCGAGGCGCTCGATGGCGATCAGTCGTTCATTCGGGACAACGTGGCGGTGTTCGAGGACCGGCGCGACCTCGGGGTCTCGATCCTCAACCAGGCTAACGGGCTCTCCTGCAACTCGCCGAACGGCGCGTTCTACCTCTACGTCGACTGCCGGGAGACGCTGGGAAAGCGGACCCCGGAAGGCGGCACCATCGAGAACGACGGCGACTTCGCGAAGTATCTGCTCGACAGCGAGGAGGTGGCGGTGGTGCACGGCGATGCGTTCGGGTTGTCGCCGTACTTCCGCATCTCCTACGCGCTTGCGACGGACCGCCTCGAGGAAGCCTGCATGCGGATCCAGCGCGCGTGCGCGTCGCTGTCCGGCTGAGCTGCGCCGCACGGTGGTCCGAGGGACCGCCGACTCTTCGGGCGAATCAGTAGCGGCCGATCGTGATCTTCGCCTTTGCCAGCACCTTCTTGTCCGCGTCGACCACCTTGACCACCGCGAAGTAGCGGTTGCCGCGGCCCCCCGAGCACGGGGGCAGATAGCCCGGCGATCTCCATGCACCGGTTGCCCGGTTCTTCTTCTCGATCCACGTGCCGGCCCCGTCATGATTGCAAGACTCGCCACGAGAGCGATGCATGCTGTCGTGATTCTCACTTTCTGCAGACTCCCGTCTCGGTTGCCTTGCAATTGTTCTCGCCTCATTACCGCAATTATCCGGACTTTGCAGATACGAAGGCGACCAGCTTGCGAGATACAGCTTTCTGTCTTCCAGACGTGTCCTTCCGTGTATACATCACGTTGGTACCGATCTCAGGGGCAACATAGTAGTGCTTCTTTATGCTTCCCGCAGTGCAAACCACATGATGGGTGTCAAATTCTCCAGTAGGTACCTTGACTCGGATCTGCTCCTTGACGCGGCACTTGGTCTTGTACTTGTACTTGCGGCCATTGTCGTTCGCTCCGGTGAACTTGTATCGCCACTTCTTGCCTTTTTCCAACGGCCAGACTTCTCCCTTGGTCAGTACCGCGGTTCCCTTGCCACCGGATCCGCAATTTTTCCACTCTACCCAATCTGCGAATACTTCCTGTGATCTGGTGAACATACAACCGTCGCTGTCTTCGAAGGTGGCCGTAGCTTCATCCACCGCCATGACTGTCCGAGTCCACTCCTCCCCCTTCTTGTTCCGCCAAGTTTCCTGGTCGCCGACGTGCATCACGGGCTTGGCCATCGGTCCGAGAGGGGCGGAAACAGGCCCGATCTCCTCCGCCGCCGTCCACGATCCACCTAGACCGAGCACCATCGCCATCATGCCGAGTACGTGTTTCATCATCCCGACCCTCCCGAAGTGCGCCTGCTACGCAGAAGCCCAAGCCTACCCGCGCCACTCGTCAATTTCCAATGCGGCAGAGAATTGTCGAGGGGCCGGGTGGCGTTCTTGACGTACCTCTCAGGCGCCCGCCCGCTCCGACGCGCCGGCATCCAGGCTCGATACCACCCGCGCGAGCCCCCGCACGATGTCGCCAACGCACTGTCTCGCCCGATCCACGGCCTCGGGGTCGGGGAGCGGAGGGCGACCGAGGCGCAGCCGCTCGCGGTGCTCGGCGATCGTCGTCGACATGAGAACGCCGGCGTTGATCTCGATTTGGATCGCATGCGAATAATCGCGGGACTTGCGCCCGAATCGCCGCGTGATGTAGCCGCCTGAGTAGCCGGGAACGTCGCGTTCGGCATCGAGGCCGTATGCTCGGAACCGATTCACTGCTTCGGCCACGAGACATGGGTCCGCCGTTTCGCCTCGACGGCTGCCGATGACAACCTCGTGATCGCCGATCCGGCGCGGACTGGCGGTGTGCGCATCGAGCACCACGACCGTGCCGAACCGGACCGCCGCCTCGTCGACGAGCATGTCGAGCGCGGTGTGATACGGGTCGTAGAACCGGCGCAGCCGATCTTCGATCTGCGCGGGGCCCAGCGGACGGGAGAAGATCGGCCGGTCTTCGAGGACATGGGTGCGGACGACGCCGCGCCCGGACACGATCTCGTTGCCGTGGCGCTCGAAGTCGTCGCGGCGCCGGTTCACGTCGACGAACAACCGGGAGTAGGGGGTGGCGACCAGGCTCGCGCCGGCATGGTGCAGGTCGCCGTAGACCTCGGCCGCGAACGCATCAGTGTAGCCGCGCGGAAACGTGTCGTAGCCGGGCTCGCGATAGTGATCCGTCCCGATCCCCGGCAGGGGCTCGATGCCGAAGTGCGGCACGCTCACCACCACCGGAACGCGGCGTTCCTTCGGCGCGCGCCTGATGATCGGAAACGGCCTGGTCATCGAGGCGACGGGTCGGTTTGCGCTGCCCGAAGCACGGTCAGGGCCGAACCGCGACGACGGTAATCTCGACGAGGGTGCCGGGCGCGAGGGCGGCCTGCACACAGGCGCGCTGGGGCCAGTTCGCGGCGTCCCTAATCCAGTCGCACCATTCCACGTCCATCTCCGCCTTGTTCGCGATGTCGGTGAGATAGACGGTTGCCGAGAGCAGTCGGGAGTTGTCGGTACCCGCCTCTGCGAGGTTCGCCGAAATCTGCGCGAGACTCGCGCGAGTCTGCTCGACGACCGTGGCGCCGGGGGCGGTCGCCACAGTGAACACCAGATCCCGCCAAGCGCTCGTCCGACTGCGTCCCCTGGCGTCTCCCCGCCAGCGCTCGATGTTGGCCATGCCTTCCCTCCCTGGTGCGCGGAGCCCCGAGCGTACCAGTCGTCGGTCACCCGGCGCATGGGCTGGTCCGAGCGTGACCTGAGCACCGTGCGCGCCTGGAGCGCTCGCTACAGCCCCGCAAACGAAAACAACATCGTCACTACGAAGGACTTGTCCTGGCATCCACCGGAAGCGGCGATTCGATCGATCCGGTGAAAGTCAGCCGCCCTTCTTCCGGTCCACGCACTCTGCGAGCAGGCACAGGATTTCGAACATCATCTGGACCCCGGTCAGTCCGGTCGTGCCCGAGGGATCGAAGGGGGGCGCCACCTCGACCACATCGCCGGCGACGATGTCCAGCCCGCGCAGGCCCCGCAGCATCTGCTGGGCCTCGTAGGTGTTGAAGCCGCCGACCTCGGGCGTACCGGTGCCGGGCGCGAACACGGGATCGAGACCGTCGACGTCGAAGCTCACGTAGGTCGGCCCGCTGCCCGCAACCTCGCGGGCCTTCTCGACCACCGCCGGTATCCCCATCGCGTACAGGTCCTCGATGTGGATGACCGTCATGCCCGACTCGTAGCTGAACCCCCACAGCGGCTCGGCCGGGCCTCGGATGCCGATCTGGATGGTGCGTTTCGGATCGAGCGCGCCGTCCTCCACCGCCACCTTGAACGGTCCGCCGTGATGGTGCTTGTGGCCGAACAGCTCCGGCCCCGTGTCGCAGTGGGCATCGAAGTGGACGAGGCCGAGGGGTTGTCCGTGGACACGGGCGAGCGCACGCATGATGGGCAGGGTGATGGAGTGGTCGCCGCCGGCGGTGAGGGGCACGATGCCCGCCGCCGCAATCCGGTCGTAGTGGCGTTCGATGTCCGCAATCGCCTCGTCGAGGCGGTACACGCCCTCGATGAGGACGTCGCCGAGGTCCGCGACCTCGGCGAGATCGTGGGGACGAACCCCGGTCTGGTGGTTCACCACGCCCATCAGCGTCGACTGGTCGCGCAGATGCCTCGGGCCGTGACGGGCACCGGTACGGTTGGTCACCCCGCCGTCGAAGGGAACCCCCACGATTCCGACGTCGATGCCGTCCCACTCGGCCGGCTCCTCGCGCAGCGGGCGCCGCATGAACGTGGCGATGCCCGAATAGCGCGGCTGGTATCTCTCGCCGAACGCCTGCTTGCGCTCGTCGGGCACGTTGGCACCGTGACCATCGTCGCGGCTCATCGGGAGTCTCCTGGTCGCGGCGGGCAATCCGCCCGCTGCATTGTATCGACGAGACGGGAGAAGCCTACCCGCTTGTCGCGGAACGGCGTCTCCCGGAGAAGTCGCCGACTGCCACGAACCCCGCGGACAGCGTCCTCAGCCCATCGCGGCGGCACGCTTTGCGCTGCGACCGATACCGCTCGGATATTCGAGGGCGTCCAGCCAGGCCGAAACCGCGACGGGAGAGACGTCCGCATCCGGTGCCGACTCGAGTCGGAAGTTGCCGTGATCGCGACCCCGGACGAGGGTCGCGGAATCCGGACCCGAGGTCTGGCGAACGTTGGCCGCGACATAAGCCACCGACAGTCCGATTCGCGGCCGGTCCGACGCGTTCGGCCGCGAGCCGTGCAGGATCCGGGCGTGGTGAATCGAGAACTCGCCCGGGTCGAGCACGCAGTCCGCAACGGTGTCGCGGCCTTCCACGAGCTCCGCGTACTGACCCGACTGCAGAAGGTTCGCGTCGTCGAGGCGTTGGGAGTGCGGGCGCAGTCCGTGGCGGTGACTTCCCGGCACGTATTGCATGCACCCGTTGGCCGGAGTGCTCTCGGTGAGTCCAAGCCAGACGGTGACGACTTGCTCCACCGGCTCGAGACCCCAGTACGTCGCGTCCTGGTGCCATCCGACGTAGCCCGGATCGCACGGCGGCTTCGCGAAGAACGTCGAGCTCCAGCACAGGATGTCGGGGCCCAGGAGCGATGCCACGGCACCGGTGATCGAAGGGCGGGTGACGAGGTCGTATACCCACCGCGACACGAGATGGACCTTGGGATACTGGGGGAGATTCCACCCGGACCTCAGTCGGGACTCGAGGTCTCGCTGCGCCGGTACGAGGGCGCGTGCCGCATCCGGATCGAGACCTCGGATCGGGTACGCGATGCCGGTCTCCTCGAACGCTTCGATCTGCGCTCCGGACAGCGTCATGGTCTCTCTCCCGACCGTGAGCCGTGCGGCAGTCTCGAATCGATTCGCAAGCCCGTCAATGCAGAAATTCTTGCGGCGGCGCAAAGCCGGCGTTGTCCGAATCACGCGCGAAGGCGACGGCGCCGACTCCGCGCACGTTCAATCACAAGGAAACGCGGTGCTGTCGTACCATGCGCACCCCGGCGGTCACGGCGGAGGAAAGGCCGCCACAACTCCGGGATCGGAAGCCGAATCCCCCCGACCCGGCGGCGGGGCTCCAGCCGAAAGCCGCCGTTTCCCATTGCCGTACGAACGGGAGGCGAGACCGTGTTCGAATCCTTCTTTCCGAGACCCAAGCTCTTCTTCCTGTCCTTCGCGGTCTGGTCGATTGCGTGCGTCGTGTTCTGGTTCTCGCTCGCGCGGGAGGCCGGGGAATCGTTCAGCCTGGGCGGGTGGTTCGGATACGAGTTCCCCCCCGAGCTGCCCGAACGGGATGAGCTGCCCGAGCTGGCCGAGGACGCGGACGAGTCGGCCCGCGCCGCGCACGCGGCCCTCCAGCGCGAGCGTGAAGCGGCGCGCGCCGCCCACGAGGCTGCGGCGAAGGGCGCCGGGACGTTCTGGTTCTACCAGTACATGGTCCTGTGCTATGTGTTCTTCCTCACGTTCTGGTATCGGTACTCGCCGCACAAGTGGGCGAGATGGTCGGTGTTCGGATCGGCCGCGATCATCTTCGTCACCTGGTTCCAGGTGCAGCTCGACG
>JAJDUQ010000333.1 GCA_022826505.1 Gammaproteobacteria bacterium | reverse complement strand
GGCTCCCACCGCCTCGGCAAGGTGGACATCAAGGCGAGGGTGGCCGAGGCCGGGACGGAGCGGCTGCCGGACGCGGTGCCCATGGTCTGCGCGCCGGGGGACGTCGTCATCAGCAACCGTCAGGTGCTGCACGGCTCGTTCGCGAACACGAGCGACGAGTGGCGGGTGACCGTGAACATGGGCTTCCACCGCCGCGCCTCGGTGCTCGGCGTGCAGGGCGGTGGCGTCCACAACTCCCCCGCGGTCTACGACGACGAGCGGATCCGCCAGCGCTCGCGCATGATCGGCTACGCCATCGACGCCCGCCGCCAGCGCTTCCCCGACGAAACCCCCTACACCTACCGCCCCTTCGCCGACTCCGGCGAGGTCTGCCGCTGGACCCCCGACGTCGACCTCAAGGACTACAACCTACTCGACCTCAGCATCTGAGCCTCTATGTTCTTTCCAAACGCTCTTACATTAGAGACTCCATTCGCGACTATGGAGCTTTACGGAATTCGCCAACGCCCTCGTTGCTTCATAGCTGCTGAAAGCCGTTCGATGAATACATAAGCCGGCTCCGCTTCAACGTTACGAGCGAGTAGCCGAACATAGCTCGTAGTCAATGGAACTTGTTCATCTTCTGAAAGCTTCGTTTTTATGAATTCACTGTTTCCTAGTGCCTGAGCATGGAAGTGGAATATGTTCCGGACACCAATTCGTTTTAGCGCCTGAATTTTGTCGCGACTGAACAACTGGTAGAGCTGAGCTTGGGCAATCCAGTCTACAATCTCCGGTAATCCAAAAGGAGTTCGCGCATAGAGAGTTATTGGGTTCTCTGTCGCGAGATTCTGTACGTCGTCTATCTCGAATTCTTCCAGACGAGTCTTTATATACGTTGAAATGCCGTCAATATATTGGACGGAGGTCTTTTCTGCGGGGGCGGCAGGTTGATTATCGGCACCTTGTCTAAGGAACTTGTTTGCCCACTGCCACACTAATCGTATTCCGAATGAGGGTTCGTAACCAGATACAAACGCTGCCAGAATTACAAGGGACACCAAGAATTCGTCCTGCGTGGAGAAGATCATGGGCAGGATGTGGCGTAGTGCGATCGCGACCATCGTGCCAGAAAGCATTCGTAGCGACACTTGGAAATATGTTGCTGGGGTTAGATCGTAGCTCGCAAGGCGGCGATACACGTAGCCAGACGCCCAAACGAAACTACCCAGAAACGCACCGACAATCGCCATTAGGGTGAGCGAAATGTACGGAACCGGATCGCCATTGGAGGCACCAACCGAAGCGAGAAAGATCGGGGCATATTGCTGAATGCTGTTGTTCAAGATAACTATACCTACCGACGCATGTAGCGCTACTACAATGGTCAGCACGACGCTAGGCGTTACGTATGACAGATAGTAATCACGGGCTCTCCGAATCTCTCGTTCTTGTGGCAGGAAGTCCATCAGATCCGCTACTTGGTAACGGATTGCAACCTGCCTAACGCGCGTTTGCCTAATCTGATGCTGCCGCCGTCGAAGCACAACCGGGGTTATAGAGAACACTAGTGAGATTAGCGCTACGACCGCATAGCTCCACCACCCCGGCGAGTTACCCGCAACGGCGTCCCCGGTAACATCGGCCAATGCGGCATTAGGCAACCAAGCTACCGCAACTATATACGTTCCGAACAAAAACAAGAGACCACGTAATCCTGTGTCGACGGCGTGATTCTTACGAGATTCGGGAACCGACAACAGGCTTGTGATCTTGCCCCTGGACGATCCCAATTTAGACCCTCCCATCATAATCTCGATCTAGGATCCCTGTGTGAGTCGATTCGTCAGAATCGACTCTGCCGGTGAGCATAGATCGCATCATGTGGTTGAATACGGGACTTGGATTGCCGCTATTGTCGCAGAGGAAATAGGTATGGCCTCTTGGCCAGTCAAGTGTGTTGTTGAAGTCGTCGCAGTCGATTGCGTAGACATTCTTCGCAACCTTCCTCATGTCTTCGGGTCCGGTGTGACCTAGTCGACGAGATACGATCTTATTCTTCAAGTTTGAAACTTTGCTTGAGCGTAGCGCAAGGTCATCGCTCGCATAGTACACAGTGAGATTTCGACATGCCGAAGATATATACTGTCCGCCGTTGCCCTTCTCTAGCGTTTCATTGACTACATCAGCTGCAACCATGAAAATGTTGCGAAACACGCCATTTACCGGGCCGTAATCACGAGCCCAGGATTCCAACGTACCCCGTAGGACCCGATTGCCCATCGAGTGGGCGAGAACGTTAACTCGCTTATAGCAAGGATCATTATCATCGTCTTGCCTATCACGCCAACTAAGAAATTTCCCAAGCATACGGGCGAAGCCGATTGCGCTTGCATCCGCGGCTTTTTGGTCGTCCCAGTAGTCCTTGAGGATACCTAGATCGTTGTCGCAGGGCCAAATTAACGGAACAACTTCGAACTCTTCGGAACGGGCTGCATCACAGATATCTTGCAATTTGGTCGCGCGAGGAAAGATGTCATCTTCGGGAAGATTGTTGAACCCGTGGATATACAGCAATATCTGATTGGCATTAGACTCCTTCAACCGCTGCAGTAATCTGCGGCTGTAGATCTCTTGATAGGTTCCGGTGTTCATGCGCTCGCAGAAGTGAACCGAACTGGCCGGCTCAGAATCGTTCATATCAAAGTCAACCGACCTAGGTTCAGGCGTGTCCCCATCACCCAGAGTAGGTCCGGGTCCCTGCTCAAATCGGCGGTTGGTTATAAACAACATATGTCGTTCCCTCAGTTTGGTTGCAAGACGAGTATACCACTAACGAGGCTTCGTCTCAGACCGACGAGGCATGTATTGCCGGGGTGAGACGGACTCCGGCCGCTGCTCGGCTCTGCGGACGAATCCGCGTTCATAGTCGCCCTGAGGCGTCGGTGGCCGTAGGGTGGCCAAGTTGGGAGCCCATCGACCGGAGTCCGAGCCGTGAACGCAGCACGAAACGCCGCCGAAGCGTTGGACGAGCACACGACGCTGGAGCTCGAATGCATCGACCGGATGTATCTGAACGTGTAGGTGCCGGTGCTTCAAACCGGGGGGGCATCGTGTTTCTTCCGCCAGATCCGCGGCAATCCGATGCCGTCGTCGGCGTTGATCCGCTTCGAGTGTGGGTAGTGCAAGGACGAACGCACAGAGGAGTATCTGCGTCGGTGGTCCGGCGGCGAGGGGGGGTACTTCGGTTAGGCGCAGGAGCGCGCCCGAGTGCTGCGTACCGAGCGCCGTCACGACCCAGTGACCGGCGCGCCCTATCCATGGCTGGCCGACTCCACGGCGATGGTCAGCCAAATCTACGTGTACGTGGTGGACGAGGACTTCGGGCCATTGTTCGTGAAGTTCTGCTCGTACTTCCCCTACAACACCAAGGTGTGTGAACGGCCACGGGTACGTCAAGCGCCAGTTGGTCCGGCGCGGCATCGGCTTCGAGGCGCTGGACAACGCGGGGGCCGATTGTGACGACCCCGAGGCGCTGCAGGCCATTGCCAGTTGTGCCTGCCGCTGCCCGACCGACGGACGGGCCGACCGACGCACCAAGCTGAGTCGCCCCGGCCCGCCCGCTTGGCCTGTCCCTGCCCAGGCTTGTCGGCGAATCGAGCACACGTTCCGTTATGCTTGGTTCCGGGTGTGGCCGGGTCGCGACCAGATGTTCGCCGACGGGTGCGACCTGGAGGTCGACCGGATGCTGACGCAGGGCCACGAACTGCGGGCCGAGGTGCGGGAAACGGCAGAGCAATGACGCGCGAGCGGACACGATTTGCGGAGTGCAGCTTCCAGGCGGGGACTCGCGGCGGATCGCAATACGCGCCGCTATCTGGGGCGTCCACTCCGCCCGGGGCGTCAGGCGCGTCCGCTCTTCGGTCTGCCGCGAATTGGTTGGGTGGTCTCGGCTTGCGGAGCCCGTCCCAGCCAGGATCACGCGCAAACTCGGCGTCGTCCCGCTCGTGTTGGCCGGGCTTCCCAATCGGGTCCGGGGCACAATGATCGTCGCTCGTCTGCGACGGCCGTCGCATCGGAGGATGAACGCGAGGTGAGCAACGGCGACCTGAACTGGATCGCGAACTACATCTGGGGCATCGCGGACGACGTGCTGCGCGACCTCTATGTGCGTGGCAAGTATCGCGACGTGATCCTGCCGATGACCGTGCTGCGCCGACTGGACGCGGTACTGGAGGACGGCAAGCAGGCCGTTCTCGATATGAAGGCCGCGCTTGACGAGGCCGGCGTCGTGGGGCAGGACGCCGCCCTCCGCCAAGCGGCGGAGCAAGCCTTCTACAACGCCTCTCGGTTCACTCTGCGCGATCTCCGCGCCCGCGCGAGCCGCCAGCAGCTTGAGGCCGACTTCCGGGCCTGGCTCGACGGGTTCTCGCCCAACGTGCAGGACATCCTTGAGAGCTTCGAGTTCCGCAACCAGATCCCGCGCCTTTCCAGGGCCGACGCGCTCGGCACGTTGATCGAGAAGCTCACCTCTCCCGACATCAACCTGAGCCCCGACCCCGTGATGAAGGCCGACGGTACCGTCCGCCATCCCGGCCTCGACAATCACGGCATGGGCACGATCTTTGAGGAGCTGGTGCGCCGCTTCAACGAGGAGAACAACGAGGAGGCGGGCGAGCACTGGACCCCGCGCGACGCCGTGCGGCTGATGGCGAAGCTCGTCTTCCTGCCCGTCGCCGACGAGATCGAATCCGGCACCTACCTGCTCTATGACGGGGCCTGCGGCACCGGCGGAATGCTGACTGTTGCCGAGGAGACCCTGCAGGAGCTCACCGCAGAGCGCGGCAAGCAAGTTTCCACCCACCTCTACGGACAGGAGATCAACGCCGAGACCTATGCCATCTGCAAGGCCGATCTTCTGCTCAAGGGCGAGGGCGACGCCGCCGACAACATCGTGGGCGGCCCGGAGCACTCCACCCTTGCCAACGACGCCTTCCCCTCGCGCGAGTTCGACTTCATGCTGTCCAACCCGCCCTACGGCAAGAGCTGGAAGACCGACCTCGAGTGTATGGGCGGCAAGAAGGACATGCGTGATCCGCGCTTCGTCATCGAGCACGGCGGAGATCCGGAGTTCTCGCTGGTGACACGATCCAGCGACGGCCAGATGCTGTTCCTCGCCAACAAACTGTCGAAGATGAAGCAACGCACGCTCCTCGGCAGCCGCATCGCCGAGGTGCACAACGGAAGCTCCCTCTTCACCGGCGACGCTGGCCAGGGCGAGAGCAACATCCGCCGCTGGATCATCGAGAACGACTGGCTGGAGGCAATCGTCGCCCTGCCCCTGAACATGTTCTACAACACTGGCATTGCCACTTATGTGTGGGTGCTGACCAACCGCAAGTCCGACCACCGGAAGGGCAAGGTGCAGCTCATCGATGCCACCGGCTGGCACCAGCCGCTCCGAAAGAACCTGGGCAAGAAGAACTGCGAGCTCGGCGAGGACGACATCGCCCGCATCTGCGACACTTTCCTCGCCTTCGAAGAGAGCGAGCAGAGCCGGATCTTCGACAACGCCGCCTTCGGCTACTGGAAGGTGACGGTCGAGCGGCCCCTTCGGATCGAGGGTATTGATCCAGATCGGGTGCACAAGGCGGCGGAGATCAAGAAGCTCAAGGAATCCGGGGTGCGGAGCGAGACGGGGCCGCCCGTCATCAGGAAGGTCCACAAGCGAGGCACAAAGCCCGATCCCCTTCGGGGCCTATTTGCGACCACGGGCGACGACAGTCCCTACGTGGTGGAGTACGAGCCCGATACGGACCTCCGCGACACTGAGCAGATCCCGCTCCAGGAGGAAGGCGGCATCGAGGCGTTCCTGCGCCGCGAGGTCCTGCCCTACGCCGCGGACGCATGGTACCGACCGGACAACACGAAGACGGGGTACGAAATCAGCTTCACGCGGTACTTCTACATGCCGCAGCCCATGAGGACGCTTGGAGAGATCCGGGCCGACATCCTCGCGCTTGAGAATGAGACCGAAGGGTTGCTCGACGAGATCCTCGACATGGCGGGGGCGGGCTGATGGCAGACTCCCCGAAGCTCTATCTCGCGCGGGCCGGGCGCAACGGCGAGGACGAGGACCTCGCGATCGAGAACAACCTCGCGATCATCGACTTTCGCGACGTGCCGTCTCTCGAAGGAGCGAACGACTACGACGCAGTCGCCGGGCTTGTGAACGGAGCGCTCCCGGACCGCAAACCCAAAGCACGAGGTAACTTCGCCGGCCAGCTTTGGGCATTCTCCGTCGCGATGGAGAATGGAGATCTCGTCGTTCTTCCGCGGAAGCTCACCTCGCAGGTTGCCATTGGTCGAGTGACCGGCCCGTACGAGTACCGCGAAGTGATTGCGGAGCGGCGGCACACGCGCCCCGTGCAATGGCTCAAGACGGACCTCCCGCGCGCCACCTTCGAACAGGACCTGCTCTACTCCTTCGGCGCATTCATGACGGTCTGCCAGATTTCCCGGCACGACGCTGCTCGGCGCGTTGCGACCGTGCTCGAGGGGAAGGCGGACCCCGGCCCATCGGCACGGACGGGACCGCAAACGGAGACGATTTCGGCGACGCAGGAGCAAGCCGAGGCCGTTCCAGACTTGGTTCAGATGTCCCGCGATCAGATTGTTGCGCGGATCCAATCACGATTCCCCGGCCACGACATGACGCGGCTCGTGGACGCCGTGCTTCGGGTCGAAGGCTGGGTCACGAAGGTCTCTCCCCCTGGGCCCGATGGGGGAGTGGACATCCTCGCGGGTAGAGGAACCCTTGGCCTCGACGGACCGCGGCTCTGCGTCCAGGTTAAGTCCCAGCAGAGCCCTGCCGACGTCACCGTCTACAGGACCCTGCAGGGCACGATGCAAACCTTCAGCGCCGAACAGGGACTGCTTGTCTGCTGGGGAGGCTTCAACAGGGCGGTGCAGCAAGAGGCGAGGCAGAGCCACTTCACAGTGCGCCTGTGGGACAGCAGCGACCTCGTGACAGCCATTCTCCGGAACTACGACCGGCTGCCAGCCGAAATCCAAGCGGAATTACCCCTGATGCAGGTCTGGGTAATGGTCGCGGAGGAGGCGGGCGAATGATTCCCGGCCTCAAGCCCTACCCCGACATGAAGGACTCTGGCGTGAAGTGGCTTGGGGCCGTTCCGGCGCACTGGGAGGTACATAGGCTACGGAATGTTGCAGAGATGCGGGTAAGCAACGTCGATAAGCACACAAGGGAAGGTGAGCGTCCGGTTCGGCTCTGCAATTACGTTGACGTCTACAAGAATGACCAGATTCACTCTGGGATGACCTTCATGCTGGCAACCGCGACCGCAGACGAAATTGGGCGATTCCGGTTGCAGTGTGGAGACGTACTCATCACCAAAGATTCGGAGGCGTGGAACGACATTGGTGTTCCTGCCCTCGTACGCGAGGTCGAATGCGATGTCGTCAGCGGGTACCATTTGGCATTGCTTCGACCCCGGATAGGGCGTGTCCGTGGCGACTATCTGTTTCGTGCGATCCAGAGCCTGCCTGTAACTTACCAGTTCCACGTACGGGCCAACGGCGTTACCCGGTACGGGCTGTCTCACGAGGCAATCAAGTCTACGCGGATACCCGTGCCTTCTGCCGCTGAACAAGCCGAGATCACCCGCTTCCTCGACCACGCCGACCGGCGCATTCAACGCTACATCCATGCCAAGCAGAAGCTGATCGGCACCGCCGTCCTCAACAATCGAAATCAAACGGCACTGCTGAACGAATATCGCGATCGCCTGATCGCGGACGTAGTCACGGGGAAGCTCGATGTCCGAGACGTCGCGGCATCTCTTCCAGATAGCAGTATCGACAACACTCAAGCCGAAGACGAAACTGCGCCCGGCAACAACGCTATGTTGGCTGTAGGCGACAACCAGGGTCAGAGGTTCGATGAGGGCTACGACGCCAAGAGAAGACGCAAGACGGCAATTGCCGGAAGAGATCGACCTGCCCACCGGCTCGACACCGACGGGGCTGAGAAGGAAGAGGAAGCTGCATTACCGAGCGAGGCAACCAAGATGACGGACTGGAGCACATGCCCGGCCGTGGAGCGCAAGCCGGGGAAAGTCAGTGGCGCATGGGTCTTCGCCGGGACACGGATTCCGCTGTATGCGCTCTACGA
>JAJDUQ010000100.1 GCA_022826505.1 Gammaproteobacteria bacterium | reverse complement strand
CTTGAAGCCCCGGTGGGGGGTCCTCCCGGTCGCGCCGTGTAGTGCCGACCTTTGGGGGTCCGATCACGGAAAATCAATGAGTTATCATCTCCAAATGGGCCGAGTTGGCGAAGTCGGGGTAGGGCCATCGAAAATCTACACAAGACCCCTTCGGGCCGCAAAGCGCATGCAGAAGCCGCCCGTGCTTGCCGACACTCGTCCAGCGGGAGAACAGAGGCCCGCGCGCCGAGATCCGCACTCCGCGACAGACCTGCACGCCGGCGCCGGCGGCCGAGCCGATTCGAGCCTGACGAGCGGCTTCCGAGGAGAAGTCACAACTGCACCGAACCGCGTCGAATTTCGGTCGAATCCGCCAGACCGCGGAAATCGATCGTCCCGACAATCTCGACGCGCACGTCGTTACTTGGAATCTCTCGACCGATCGAGAAAGTCGAGCAGCCGGCGCACACCGTCATCCGACACTCGCAACCCCTTCTTGGTACGCCGCCAAAGGATGTCTTCGGGGGTCCGGGCCCACTCGTGCTCGACCAGATGCTCGACCTCCGCCGCGTAGAGGCCGGCTCCGAAGTGCTCACCGAGATCGCCGATGCCAGCACGGCCGGCGAGGAGCGCGTGAATCTCCGTCCCGTAGTGACGGACGTAGTGACGGAGGATCGCCTCCGGGAGCCACGGGTGGCACTCGGCGCAGTGCGCCGTGAATCCGCCGACGTCCGCGCCGGGGATGTCGCCCCCGGGCAGCGGCGCATCGCGGGTCCAGGCCCCCCGTCCGAATCCCAGGGGTCCGGCCAGCAGGTTCAGCGCCTGCTCCGCGAGCCGGCGGTAGGTGGTGATCTTGCCGCCGTAGACCGAGAGCATCGGCGCCGGCTCCCGGTCCAGGTGGAGCACGTAGTCGCGGGTGACCTCGCTGGCACTGCGGGCCTGATCGTCGAACAGGGGGCGAACGCCCGAGTACGACCACACGACGTCGCCGGGCGATACCGGCGTCTCGAAGTACTCGTTGGCCGTCGCGCAGATGTAGTCGACCTCCTCGGGAGCGACCTCGACCGGGCCCGGGTCACCCTCGATCTCCACGTCGGTGGTACCGAGCAGGGTGAAGTCCTCCTCGAACGGAATCGCGAACAGCACCCGACCGTCCCCACCCTGGAAGATGTAGGGCCAGGGATGATCGAACAACCTCCCGACGACGATGTGACTTCCCTTCACGAGCCTGACGCCGTGCCTCGCATCGGCGCCCTCTTCCAGCTCGAGGGTCCTGCCCACCCACGGCCCGCTCGCGTTGACCACCCCTCTCGCCGTGACCGGGCAGCGTGTGCCCGACCTCTTGTCGACCAGCATCGCCTCCCAACTCCCGCCACGGCGGGCGAGGGACACGCATTCGGTGCGGGTTCGCACCTGCGCCCCCCGCAAGTGCGCGTCGCGGGCGTTCAGCACCACCAGGCGTGCGTCCTGCACCCAGCAGTCGGAGTATTCGAACCCCCGGCGATAGCGATCCTTCAACGCTCGCCCGCTCGCGTGCCGTGCGAGATCGACGCTTGCGCTGGGAGGCAGCAGGGCACGTCCGCCGAGGTGGTCGTAGAGCAGCAGGCCCAGTCGGATCATCCACCAGGGCCGAAGCCCGCCGTGGTGCGGCAGCACGAAGCGCAGCGGCCAGATGATGTGCGGGGCGTTGCGCAGCAGCACCTCGCGCTCGCGAAGGGAATGGCGCACGAGGCGGAATTCGCGTTGCTCCAGGTAACGAAGCCCGCCATGGATCAGCTTGGTGCTGGCCGACGACGTGTGGGCGGCGAGGTCGTCCTTCTCGCACAGCAGGACATCGAGACCACGCCCGGCCGCGTCGCGGGCGATGCCGGTGCCGTTGATGCCGCCGCCGATGACGAGCAGGTCGACGGAAATCGGGGGGCACGCGTGTCTCATGCGAGCCGTTGCTCGTCCTTCATTCACCGGATGCCGATACACGATATCAGAGACCCCTCACGCGCGAGCGGGAGCGATGGTGCGGGGCGCGATCGCAACACGTAACATGCTCGTTCAGCGTGCGTATCGAGGACTTCGATGACTGAATCGGCCGAATTTCCGAGCGATCGAATCGTCGCCACCTACGAACTTCACGACACCGAACGCTCTCCGGAGGCCCTCGCGGCCGCCATCGCCCTGGAGCAGACGGTCGAGGTGCCCCAGGCGCTGGCGGACGCATCCGATCTGCCGCCGGGCGTGGTCGGAGAAGTCGAGCGAATCGACATCGGTGCAGGTGCCGCAAGGACGGTGCTGAGCTACGACCCTGCAGTGGTCAAGGCGGGCGGTCTGCCGGCACTCATCAATCTCGTGTTCGGCAACGTATCGATGATGCCCGGCGTGCGGCTCGTGGATGTCGTCTTCCCCGACCACGTGCTCGCCGGCTTCGACGGTCCTCGGCACGGCGTGGCCGGTGTGCGGGCGCTCACCGGCGTGCACGGCCGTCCGCTGCTCGCCACCGCGCTCAAGCCCCGAGGCGTTCCCGTGAGCCGCTTCGTGGAGATGGCGGGCGCGTTCGCGCGCGGCGGCGGCGACATCGTCAAGGACGATCAGAACCTCATCGACGACTTCGAGGCGTTCAAGGACCGGGTGAAGCAGTGCGCCGACGCGGTGGACGACGCGAACCAGCGTACCGGACGCCGCTGTCTGTACCTGCCCTACGCCACCGGTCCGCTGCCCGCGCTCACGCGCCGGTTCGAGTACGCGGCGCGGCTGGGCCTCGCCGGAGTGCTCGCCTCCCCGTTCATCGCCGGACTCGGTATCGCGCGCTCCCTCGCTCGCGACCACGACCTGATGCTGATGGCGCACCCCACCTTCTCCGGCGGTCACTTCGTCTCGCGTCGCGAAGGCATCGATCCCGGTCTGCTGTTCGGAACGTTGCTTCGCATCGCCGGCGCGGACGTGGCGGTGTTCACGAACGTCGGCGGCAGATTCCGGTTCACCCGCGACGACTGTGCGAGCATCGCGGCACGCCTGCGCGCCCCCCTCGGCCGACTTCCGCCCGCCTGGCCATGTCCGGCTGGTGGAATGACCTTCGAGCAGCTTCCCGGCCTGTGCGCCGACTACGGCCCCGATGCGGTGCTTCTGATCGGCGGCGCGCTCATCGGCCACGGAGAAGACCTCGAAGCGAGCACCCGGACCTATCTGGATGTCATCCGTGAGGCTTCGCAGGAGCGCCTGGAGTCCCCCGCGCCGCCGCGCGAGTTCCCGTTCGATGCGCAAGCACCGCGGGTGCTCGCGCACCGGCCCGGTTTCGAATGGAGCAGGCGGCCGAGTTCGGCCTACAAGGACGCGCGGGACCTCGCCCGGGACCTGGCGTTCAAGGGCGTGCGCAGGGTCGAGCTGGTGGGGAAGTTCGGCGAGGGGACGCACGCGGACCTGCGCTATTTCGAGGTCGAGCCGGGTGGATACTCCAGTCTCGAGAGGCACTTGCATACGCACATCGTGATCGGCGCACGCGGCCGCGGAGTGCTCGTCCTCGGAGGCCGCCGCGAGAGCCTGTCGCCGATGGACATCGCCTGCATCGGTCCCCTGGAGATTCACCAGTTGCGCAACGAATCGAACGAACCGTTCGGTTTCTTCTGCATCGTCGAACACGACAGGGACCGACCCATGCCCCCCTGAGGGTGCAGGCGCGCGGTCCAGCGAATCCCGTCGCCCCGCTCAAGCCGAAACGCTCAGGGCTCGCCGCGAGCCTCCGCGACGATCAGATCCAGAATTTCCTGGCTGGTGATCGCGCCCATGAACTTTCCGGATTCCCGATCCATGACCGGCATCGCCGTCAAGGATCGTTCCGTCATCCGTTGCAGTACGTCTTCCACCGGTTCGTCGGGCGATGCCTGCGGCGGGTCGCGGCGCACGATTTTGCCCACCCGGGTCGTGGACCACGCCTCCTTGGGCAGGTAGCGCAGCATGCTCAGAGACACGATTCCCGCGAGCTCGCCCTTGTCCACGACCACGTAGTCCTGCTGATGGGGCACGATCCACCGGTCGGCGAAGGCACGCACGGACTGCGTCGGTTCGGGATAGATCCGCCTGAAATCGAGAATGTCGCTGACGCTGATGTCGGTCAGCGCGAAGCGTGCCAGCGACGGCGGTACGGGGTCGTGCGACGGGTCCGCTTCCGACAACTTGGACCGGCGGATGACGGCGTTGATTGCCGGAGGGGTCAACAGGATGTATCCGAACATGATGAGCACGAGCAGGGAGAAGACATCCTGCCCGATGACTCCGGTCTCCAACAGCACCAGCAGCAGGGCGACTTCCGCCACACCCTTCGCCATGAGCCCGGTGGCCAGCGCGAAAGGTGCGTCCATCCTGGCCACGAGGGCGCCGATGAGGGCTCCGGCGAACTTGCCGGCAAGTGGAACGAACACCAGCGCGGCAATCGTCAACACCGGCAGGGCGGTGAACGACATGCTCATGTGCAAGCCTGCCGCAGCGAAGAACAGGGGGACGAACAACCCCTCGGCGACGCTTCTCATGCCCGGGGCGATGTCCCGGCGCACCTGGTAGGGCATCCCCGACAGCGCCGCCCCGAACAGCAGTGCGCCCAGCGAACCGTGCAGCCCCATCTTCGCGGCACCGGCGACGGTGAGAAACAGCCCGCCGAGCAGCACGCCGAACGAGAGCTGCGGCACGTACAGGAAGCGTTGCAGCAGCATGATCAGGGGTGGAATCACGCGGCTTGCGAGTACCCAGGTCACCACCGTGAAGGCCACGATCTGTGCGAGCAGGATGCACACGCCGCTCCAGCTCATCTGATGGGTGTGTTCTCCGATGCTGAATCCCACCAGCAGCAGCGCGATCAGTTCGGCGATGAGCGCGGTGGTGAAGATCCGGATTCCGATGGGTGCCCGGAGATGGCCTTCGTCGACCAGCACCTTCGCTGCCACACCCAGGCTCGTCAGTGAAAGGATACCGGCGAGGGCGATGGATTCGCTGAAATCGAGACCCAGTCCGAAGTCGTGGACGATGTCGGAGGTGACCGCCATCGCCGCCAGCATGGGAATGAGAACCGACAGGGTCGCGGCGACGAAATACCGGCCTCGTATGGCCGCCATGAAGCCGGAGATGTCGAGCTCGTCCAGTCCGATGAGGAAGAACAGGAGAAAGATGCCGATGCCCAGCAGGATCTGAATCTCGCCGGTGGGCTGAATGATGCCGGCGACCGGTCCCAGAAGGATCCCCGTCGCCGTATATGCGACGATCGAATTGACCCGAAAGCGCCGCAGGACTCCCTCGACCAGCTTTGCGACGACGACGAGCAGTCCGATGGACAGCAGCGCTTCTTCAATCATGTTCGGGTCTGCACCATCTGCGTGGTTCGAGACGCGAAATCGTCTGCCCGGCATTCCTGTCCGGGCTCAATGCGGACAAACGGGACGCGGCTTCCCGCACCACCGCTTTGCGGGAATCCGAGATGGAATGTACATCAGCATGACGCGTCATGGCTTGTGGGATATGACCGAAAATCTGCTTCACCCATACCTCGGAGACTTCCGGCCTTGAACAACGCCTCATCGGATACCGGCGAAATCGACACCCTCCAACCGGTCGAACTCGACTTCTCGCGGGAGGAATACGCGGAACGAATTGCGAAGGCCCGACGGGCGATGGAAGAGCGGGAACTCGAACTGCTCGTCGTCTCGGATCCGTCGAACATGGCCTGGCTGACCGGCTACGACGGCTGGTCGTTCTACGTGCACCAGTGCGTGCTCCTCGCGCACGAAGGCGATCCGGTATGGTTCGGGCGCGCCATGGACGCCAACGGCGCGAAGCGCACCGTGTTCATGTCGCACGACGACATCGTCGGGTACGCCGATCACTACGTGCAGTCCACCGAACGCCATCCGATGGACCGCCTGAGCGAGGTGATCGCCGAGCGCGGGTGGGGCGGAGCACGCATCGGCGTCGAGATGGACAACTACTACTTCAGCGCCGCCGCATTCGTGTCCCTGGAGTCCAACCTCCGCGACGCGACGCTGCTCGACGCGACGGGACTCGTGAACTGGCAGCGGATCGTGAAGTCGGAGACGGAAATCGCCTTCATGAGGAATGCGGCGCGCATCGTGGAGAAGATGCACGAACGCATCCTGGAGGTCATCGAACCAGGAATGCGCAAGAACGATCTGGTCGCCGAGATCTACCATGCATCCGTCACCGGAGTGGACGGCGCGGGCGGCGACTATCCCGCCATGGTGCCGATGCTGCCCACCGGAATCGACGCGTCGGCCCCGCACCTCACCTGGGACGACAAGCCGATGCGGGCGGGCGAGGCGACATTCTTAGAAATCGCAGGGGTGTACAGGCGCTACCACTGTCCGCTCTCGCGCACCGTGTTTCTCGGGAAACCGGCCGCGCGCGAACGCGACGCGGAAGGTGCGCTGCTTGAAGCCATCGAGGCGGGGCTCGAAGCGGCCAGACCGGGCAACGTCTGCGAGGACATCCATCGCGCCCTGTCGGACGCCCTCGCACGGTACGGTCTGGTGAAAGAGGGCCGGTGCGGCTACTCCATCGGACTCAGCTACCCCCCCGACTGGGGCGAACGCACCCTGAGCCTGCGTCCCGGCGACCGCACGGTGCTGGAGCCCGACATGACCGTCCACTTCATGCCGGCGCTGTGGTTCGAGGACTGGGGGCTCGAGATCAGCGAGAGCATTCGCATCACCGAGTCCGGCGTGGAGACCCTCGCAAACTGGCCGCGCGAGTTGCAGGCCAGGCCGTGAACGGCGGCAAGCGCAGGTTCGCGAGTCCGGGGCGACCATCGCGAACCACGCATGACCACCACGCGAATCGGCTCCGCCGGCCGAGAGTCAAGCCGGAAACGGTGACGGTAGCGCTTGCGCGCAACGGACGCAGACGCACGTGGGCGACGTCCTGGCCCGGTTCGGTGTTGGCAACGAGACGAACTGTCCGGTTCGGTTGCGTTCGTCGCCGAGCGTGCTACCGTTTGAAAGGGGTGCACGACAGGCCTCCAGACCAACGTGGTGCGAATCTCCCGTCATATCAAGGAGGTATGCAAATTCCCGCAGACAGGTGCGGATCGCCTCCGCTCTCACGGAGAGGAGGTGCCGCAGCGCGGTGGGATGGCCGCACAAGGGGTATGAGCCGCGCCGCGGCAGGCGGGGCGTGTGCGCGACCGCGGGGAGGCGCCTGCCTTCCCCGGCTCGTCGTGCATCTTGGTGATTCGAGCTCAAGGAGAGAGAGGAGAACAACATGACGACTCGCAGAGAATTCCTGAAGACTTCGGCGGCTGCGGCGGTAGCCGGCGGTCTCCTGCCGTACGCGGCCCGCGCGCCGGCGGCGGTCACGGACGGGGGCACCCTGACCGTCGCCCTGTACGCCGACCCGCGCACCCTCGACCCGCACCTCGCGGGCAGTCTGCAGGGCCGGGCCACGACCCAGGCCGTCCACGACACGCTGCTCGAAGTCGACGCGAACGGCCATCTCGTGCCCGGGCTCGTCGAATCCTGGGAGTGGAAGGACGACCGTACCGTCGTGCTCACCACCCGCACCGGGGTCAAGTTCCACGACGGGACGGACTTCGACGCCGAGGCGGTGCGCTACAACCTGGAGCGCATCCGCAACCCCGACACCGGGTCCATCCGCGGCGGCGAGATCAGCGTGCTCGACACCATCGAGGTGGTCGACGCGAAGACGGTCAAGCTCCGCCTGAAGCAGCCGTTCGCCGCATTCCTGTTTCCGCTGGTCGACGTCGCCGGCTGCGTCGCCTCTCCGACCGCGCTCGAGCGGTGGGGCCAGGAGTACGGCCTGCATCCGGCGGGAACCGGCCCGTTCGCGGCCACCGAGTACCTCAAGGACGCCCACACGATTCTGGAGCGCAACGGCGACTACTGGAATCGAGGCAAGCCGCATCTCGATCGTCTCGTGCTCCGGCCCGTCCCGGTCGACAGCACCCGCCTCGCCGAGCTTCGCTCGGGTGGAGTACAGCTTGCCGAATCGCTGCCGCTGCAGGACATCCCGCGGCTTCGCGAGGGCGACGAGATCGTCGTCTCCGAGAAGGTCGGATTCCGTTGGGAGTGGTTCGGGTTCAACGTGCGCGAGGAATACGCCGGCCGCAGCCGGAAGCTGCGTCAGGCGTTCCAGTGGGGCATCGACCGCGAAGCGCTGCACCACGTGGCCTACTTCGGGACCGGCTCGATCGGCTACGACGGCATCCTGCCCGGCAGTCCGTTCCACGATCCGGACTACAAGCCGTACGAACGCGACGTCGACAAGGCGAAGCGACTGGTCGAGGAGTCGGGCCTGGAGCAACCCATCGAGCTGTTGGGGCCCATCACGCCCGATCCGGTCAAGCAGCGCTCCACGCAGATCTTCCAGGCGAACGCGGCCGAGATCGGCGTGACGGTGAACACCGAGGGTATCGACGGGGGAGGATACTGGGCCGCCATGCGCAAGGGCACGATGCAGCTCGTGCTGGAGGGGTGGTGGGGCTATCGGCCGGACCCTGACCAGTACCTCTACATCATGCTCCACTCGACCGGCAGGCAGGCCAAGCGCATGGGCTACGCCAACCCGAAGATGGACGAGCTGATGGACAAGCAGCGCTCGGTCCAGGATCTCGGCGAGCGGCGCCGGCTGTTCCGGCAGATTTCGGACCTGATGAACGAGGACGCGGTGTACGTTCCGTACCACTACGGCTCGGACTTCAAGGGCCTCCTGCCGAACGTGAAGGGCTTCGTTCACGCCCAGGACTCGATCATCAACTACCGGGACCTGTACCTGGAAGGCTGACGAGGCGGCGCCTCGGATCGACGAGGCATGGGGTGCCTTTGCAGGGAGCGTGGACATCCTGCCCGCAACGGGCAGAAGGACCGCGATCGTTCAAGCGGACAGGATGTTCGCGCTCCCGGGACGCCTCGCGCATGCGATCCCCCCGCCTGTAGTCGGGGGGATCGGGAGAGGCCGGGCAACCACCTCGCTCGGGGTCGACGGCTCTGCGGTACGTTCGCGCGCGGTTCCGTACGAATTTCGTCAATTTGCGAGGCGCGCCGGCGCGTGAGGACGGCGGAGTGATTCAATTCGCGATTCGGCGCCTGCTTGCGACCGTCCCCGTCCTGTTCCTGACCTCGGTCATCGTCTTCCTGTTGATGCGGCTGCTGCCGAGCGACCCGATCGAGCTGCTGGTCGAGCGGGCGTTCACGGAGGTCTCCGACGAGCTCATCGCGACGCTGCGCGCCAAGCACGGGCTCGACCGCCCGCTCTACACGCAGTACTTCATCTGGCTCGGCAATCTCCTCACGGGCGATCTCGGCTGGTCCTATCTGAACAACCAGCCGGTGTGGGACATCATCCGTCCCCGCATCCTGCCGACCGTGCAGATCGGACTTCTCGGGCTCGTGTTCGCGGCGCTGGTGGCGATTCCCGTCGGGGTGTTCGCGGCGATAAACCCGCGATCGTGGAAGGACTGGATCAGCACCGCGGGCGCCCTGATCGGCGCCGCGATGCCGTACTTCCTGACCGGCGGCCTGCTCATCTACGTGGTCGCTCTCCACCTCCGATGGCTGCCCGCATCCGGGTACGTGCCGTTGTGGACCGATCCGGTGTCGAGCCTGCGCAGCTCCATCCTCCCCGCGCTGACCCTCAGCTTCGTCCTCGCTGCGGTGATCATGCGCCAGACCCGCTCGAGCTTCGTCGAGGTGCTGCAGCACGCCTATATCCGCACTGCCCGGGCCAAGGGGCTGGCGATGTGGTCGGTCATCGTGGCCCACGCGTTCAAGAACGCGATCCTGCCCGTGGTGACCGTGCTCGGGATCGAGCTCGGCAGCGTGTTCAGCGGCGCGATCATCACCGAGACCATCTTCGCGATCCCGGGGATCGGGCGCCTCCTGGTCGATTCCATCCTCGCGCGCGACTACTCCACCATCCAGGCCGTGGTGCTGTTCATCACGTTTGCCGTGGTGGTGGCCAATCTGCTCGTGGATCTCGCCTACGCATGGCTGGATCCGCGAATTCGCCGATCGTGAGCGGCGGAAGGCGGCCGACGTGAGTGCCACCGCAACGGCTGCGCCCCTGCCCGGGGGAAGCCCGACGCGCAATGCGCTGCGGCTGCTGCTGCGCCATCGGCTGGCGATGTTCGGGACCGTGCTGGTCGCAATCGAGGTCGGGCTCGCGGTGCTCGCGCCGTGGATTGCCCCGCACGAGCCGAACCGGATGGACTACAAGGCGGTGCTGTCCGGGCCGACCGCCGAGCACCCCTTCGGCACCGACGAGCTGGGCCGGGACCTGTTCAGCCGCACCCTCTACGGAGCTCGGCTGTCGCTGAAGGTCGGGCTCGTCGCGGTGCTCATCGCGG
>JAJDUQ010000067.1 GCA_022826505.1 Gammaproteobacteria bacterium | reverse complement strand
GTTGGAGTACGGTCACTGGCTTGCTCCTGTGGATGCCCGAGTCTTCGTCACCTCAAATCATCCCACACACCCCGCCCGGCGACTTCCCAGTTCTCCCGCTCCAGCACCCCTCAATTTGTAAAGCTGGATGACCAGTCCCCGCGGAGTTGACTGGTTCTCTCACCCGCATCCAGTGAATACAATGAGTTGCGCCCATCGAGAACATTCGGATCCGAAGCCGCCGCCAACCGGAGAAGGAGACACTCGAGGAAAACCGCTCGACTTGTCGTCGAGAATCGATTGTGAACCGCTGGACTGCACGGAATCAGTCGGGGAAGGTCGCTCCATGAAACCTCGAATCATCGAATACTATTACGCCCTCGCATCTCCGTGGTCCTATCTCGGAAACGATCGGTTGCGCGAAATCGCGGCCGCCTGCGATGCCGCGATCGACCCGGTCATCATCGATTACGACCCGATGTTCGCCGCCGCAGGCACGGTTCCCTTGCCCGAACGACCACCACTGCGCAAGGCCTATCGTCTGGTGGAGCTTCGGCGCTGGAGCGCATGGAGGGGCGTGCCGCTGGTGCCGGAGCCCCGACACTATCGCGGCGAGGTCGAGGAACCGGACGAGCGGCTGGCGGCGCTCATGGTCACCGCGGCCGGGGCGGCCGGTGAGGATTCCCTCGCCCTGGCCCACGCCATCGGCCGGGCATTGTGGGCGGAAGAACGATTCCCCTTCGAGCGTGCCGAGCTGCTGTCGATCGCGGCGGAGAACGGGTTCGACGGTCCGACGCTCCTGGCCGCGGCGCAGACACCCGAGACGGCCCGTCTCTACGAGCGCCAGACCGAACGGGCGATAGCCCGAGGGGTCTTCGGAATGCCGTTCTACATCTTCCGCGACGAGCCGTTCTGGGGCCAGGACCGGCTGGAGATGCTGGAGGCGGCGCTGGCTCCCTGAAGGTCGGTTTTCGCCCTGTTCGAGAACCGGCATCCGCTCGAGCCGTTCCGCAACGAGCTTCGGCTCCTGACCGACGCGTCACGAGCGAAGCGCGAACGGGATTCCCGAGGGCACGGGCATCCCGTTCGCGGCCTGACTCAGGCCCGCGCGGTTCGAGCCGGTGGCACGCCCCCGCTGCAAGGGCCGGTCCGATCGCGAGATCGCTCGCGGTCGGAGAGCCGCGCCGAACGTCAGGTCTGAGTCTGCTGCCGTGTCCCGAAAGAGACGTCCCAGCTCTCCTTCGAGAAGCCGTCCACGATGTCTTCGAGCTTGTCCATGTCCCTTGCCACCGCGGGGCGGGATGCGATGGTGTCGAACCAGCGCTTGACGTTGGGAAAGTCCTCGATGTTCTGGCGCTGCCGCCCGGCAAGGCGGCACCACGGAAAGATCGCCATGTCGGCGATGGTGTACTGTCCGGCCGCGACGTACTCGTGCTCCGACAGCCGCTTGTCGAGCACTCCGTAGAGCCGGGCCGCTTCGTTGGTGTAGCGCGCCTGCGCGTAGGGCAGCACCACCGGTCCGTCAGGTCGCATCGGCGCATAGGCGTTGAAGTGGTGCGCCTGGCCGAGCATCGGCCCGAAGCCACCCATCTGCCACATCAGCCACTGTACCGTCTCCCAGCGCTGGTGCGGCTCCTCGGGCAGGAAGCGCCCCGTCTTGTCGGCGAGGTAGAGCAGGATCGCACCCGACTCGAAGAGCGTGATGGTGCGCCCCCCGGAGCCGTCGTGGTCCACGATGGCCGGGATCTTGTTGTTCGGGCTGATGGAGAGATAGTTGGATTCGAACTGCTCGCCGCGGCTGATGCGTACCCAGTGGGTGCGGTACGCGAGCCCGGTCTCCTCGAGCATCATGTGGATCTTCTGGCCATTCGGTGTGGCGGCGGTGTAGAGGTCGATCATGATTCGGCTCTCCTCGTGCTGGTTGGCGCCGCTCTCCCCGGGCGACGGCGCAGTGACGATGTTGCGGAATGCCGTTCCCGGGCAGTCGGCGCACCGGTGATGGCGACGCAGCTCGAACGGGTATGGTCATGCGCCGCGGAGCATGCGGCGTGCGGCGCCCGCCACGTACATCGATCCGGTCACACAGACTACCCCGTCGACGCCGGCGACGCGGATTGCGGCGCGGATCGCGTCCGCCGGCGAGTCGATGTGGACGATGGAGGCGCGCGAGCCGATCGTCTCGAGAATGCCTGCGAGCTCCGTCGAGTGCAGTGAACGCGAGGGTACGGCCGTGGTCGCGATGACCGTGACTGCGTGCAGGACCAGCGGGGAGAGCATCCGGATCACGTCTTTCCCCCGGGTGGCGGAGACGACGGCGACGAGTCTGCGTGTATCCCGAACCGCGGGAATCGCGAGCAGAGCCCTGACCGCCGGGGCGGTGTGCGCGCCATCGGCGATGACGAGCGGGCGCTCGCGCAGCACTTCCACCCGTCCTGGCAGCACCGCGGACTCGAGCGCGGCGGTCGCCGCCCGGTCGTCGAGTCGGCTCAGCACGCCGGACTCGTTCGCGAGCGCGAGGGCGAGCGCCGCGTTCTCGAACATGTGCCAACCGGGCTGGGCCAGGGCAAGGGCAAACGTCCTCCCGGCGAGACCGACCCTGGCCGTCTCGGTGCCCGAGATCGCGCCGGCAGCCGCGTGGTCACGACCACGTCCGGCCGCGCTTCGGTCCGCGGAGCCGGGGCGGTGCGATCCATCGCATCTCCGGCCGTCGTGCACCTCGCCGCGCGCGGGAGACTCGTCGACGCGACCAATGGTGATCTCCCGGCCAAGGCGCACCAGCGGCGCGCCGGCACGCGCGGCCTGCCACGCCAGCACCTCCGAGGCCGCCGCCGGGACCGAGCCGACGACGAGGGGGACGCCGGGACGCGCAATCGCCGACTTTTCGCGGGCAATGTCGGGAATGGTGGGTCCGAGACGGTCGGTGTGTTCCAGTGAGATACCGGTCACGCAGGTCGCAATCGCCCGACAGACACGGGTCGGATCCAGGCGTGCCCCGATGCCGGTTTCGATCACCGCAATGTCCACCGAGGCGCCCGCGAACACCAGGAATGCGGCGGCGGTCAGCGCGTCGAAGAAGGCCGGCGCCGCATCCGCGTCGTCGAGGTGCAGCGCGGCGATGGAGGGACGGACTCGCTCCAGCGCAGCCACGAACGTCGCGTCGTCCACGGGCACGCCCCCGACTCTGATCCGCTCGTTCCAGACCTCGAGATGGGGGGATGTGAATGTTCCGGTCCGGAGGCCGGCCGCGGTGAGCAGCGCCTCGGTGTAGAGAGCGGTCGAGCCCTTGCCCTGTGAGCCCGTGACGTGGATCGACGGGAGCCTGCGATGCGGGTTGCCGACGCGATCGAGCAATGCCTCGATGGGGGACAGGCCCAGTCGTTCGCGTTCCGCCCGGCTTCTGGGTGCGGTGCGAACCAGCGAGTGGAGGAAGCTCGTCGCGTCCCGGTACGAACGCAGTCGGTCACCCCGCAGATGTCGATCGCGGCTCATCGACGGCGCGGTGCGACGACGCCGTGGAGCGACCACGTCGAGCGTCTCATGCGAGGCAGGGCGGCCTCGACTCAGACGTCCGGCACGGCGATTCCGTGCCGGCGGCATGCAGCGAGCACGGTGTTGTGCAGAAGACAGGCGATGGTCATCGGTCCGACGCCGCCGGGCACCGGTGTGATTGCCGACACCACCTCGAGCGCGCTCTCGAAATCCACATCGCCCACCAGCCTCGTCTTGCCGTTGCCCGCGTCGACCCGGTTGATTCCGACATCGACGACGACCGAACCGGGTCGGATCCAGTCCCCGGGGACCATCCGTGGCCGACCGACGGCGGCGACGAGAATGTCCGCGCGACGGCATTCCTCGGCGAGTTCGCGGGTCCGTGAATGCGCGACGGTCACCGTGCAGCTTTCGCGAATCAGCAGGTGGGCCATCGGCTTGCCCACGATGTTCGAGCGCCCGAGCACGAGCGCTCGCGCACCCGCGAGATCGCCGAGACGATTCTTGAGCAGCATCAGACAACCGAGCGGGGTACACGGGACCATTCCGTCACCGCCCACCGCGAGCAGACCGACGTTGGTGGTGTGGAATCCGTCGACGTCCTTCTCCGGGTCGATGGTGGCGATCACCGCATCTGCGCTGATTTGCGGCGGCAGCGGAAGCTGGACCAGTATCCCGCTGACCAGGGGATCGTCGTTGAGCCGACCAACCAGCGCCAGGAGATCTTCCTGGGAAGTCGTCGCCGGCAACCGATGTTCGAACGACCGCATCCCCGCCGCACGGGTTTGCCTGGCCTTGTTTCGCACGTAGACCTCGCTGGCGGGATTCTCGCCGACGAGCACGACCGCCAGTCCGGGTTCCATGTCGTGGCGGGACTTCAGTACATCGACCTGCGCTGCGACCTTTGCGCGCAGGCCGGTCGCGAACGCCTTGCCATCGATGATCTTCGTGTCCGTGGCCTCGTCGGTCATGCGTGCCTCCCATGGCGAATCCGAGGTGCCGGTCGGGGCGGGGCAGGCTAGCAGGTTCGCCCCGGCGCTCCAACGACAGTGGGGGACACGGCGAAGACGGATTCGAGTCTCCCGGGGCGGTTGTCGCAATTCGGCAATCCTGCGTCGCCATCGTGGCAGACCGGACACCCTGTGCTGATAGGCTGCGCGCCACATGCCACGGCATTGCAGGTCGTGCGCACGTGGCCCGGTCCACCGGTACGCAAACCAGGAGCCGCCGCCGTGCAAAGTGAAGAGCTCGACCGCGAAGACGGTGCTGAAGACGAGGAAGAACTCGACCTCCGGACGCTGCCTGACGACGAACTCGTTGCGCAGATGCACGACGATCTCTACGACGGACTGAAGGAAGAGATCGAGGAAGGCACACACATCCTGCTCGAACGCGGCTGGGCGGCGAAGCGCGTTCTGGACGACGCGCTCGTCGAGGGCATGCGCATCGTCGGCATCGACTTCCGGGATGGCATCCTCTTCGTCCCCGAGGTGCTTCTCGCCGCCAACGCGATGAAGGGCGGGATGGCGATCCTGCGTCCACTCCTGGCCGAGACCGGCGCGTCCACGATCGGCAAGGTGGTCATCGGCACCGTCAAGGGCGACATCCACGACATCGGCAAGAATCTGGTGGGGATGATGCTCGAAGGCGCCGGCTTCGAGGTCATCGACCTCGGAATCAACACCGACGCCGACGAGTTCCTGACCGCGCTCGAAGAGCACCAGCCGGACATACTGGGCATGTCGGCCCTGCTCACGACCACCATGCCGTACATGAAAGTCGTCATCGATACCCTCAGGGAACGCGGCCTGCGCGACGAGTACACGGTGCTGGTCGGCGGCGCTCCACTGAACGAGCAGTTTGCCGAGGCGGTCGGAGCCGACGCGTACTGCCGCGACGCGGCCGTGGCGGTCGAGACCGCGAAGGACTTCGTCACGCGCCGCCACAACGTGAGAGGTGCGCTCTCCGCGTGATCCGGGCAGTCCATGGAGTCCGGCCCGGCCGCCGCACATATCCCCGACAGGAGCACGCATTGACGGAAACCGTGGTCAGCTCGGCGCGCCGCGAGGTCGCCATCGGTTTCGAGCGACCGTTCGTCATCATCGGCGAACGCATCAATCCCACCGGACGCAAGGTTCTCGCCGCGGAGATGGCAACGGACGACTTCTCCCGGGTCGAGGCTGACGCCCTGTTGCAGGTGCAGGCCGGCGCGCACATGCTGGACGTCAATGCCGGCATTCCTCTCGCCGACGAACCGGCCCTGCTGGCGCGGGCGGTGAAGCTCGTGCAGTCGGTCACCGACGTTCCCCTGTCCATCGACTCGTCCATCGTCGCAGCGCTGGAGGCGGGCCTCGAGGTCTACGAAGGCAAGGCACTGGTGAATTCGGTCACCGGCGAGGAGGAACGGCTCGAATCGATCCTCCCCCTGGTCAGGAAGCACGGCGCGGCGGTCGTGGCGATCTCCAACGACGAGACGGGAATCTCGGAGAATCCGGACGTCCGGTTCGAGGTCGCGAAAAGGATTGTGGAACGGGCCGCGGACCACGGGATCCCACGCTCCGACATCGTTGTCGATCCGCTGGTGATGCCGATCGGTGCAATCAATCGGGCCGGTCGGCAAGTCATGCATATTCTCAGAAGGTTACGAGAGGAACTTCATGTTAATTCGACATGCGGCGCCTCGAACATCAGCTTCGGATTGCCAAACCGGAACGGCATCAACGGCACGTTCCTCTCGATGGCGATCACCGCCGGCATGACGTCCGCGATCACCAATCCACTGCATGGCGACATCGTGCAGACGTGCCTGGCCGCGGACGTGATGATGGGACACGATCCGGACTGTCGTCGATGGATTGCCAAGTACCGGGAACCACCCGCGCCGGGCAGCGAAGGGGAGCGGGGCCGCCGCGCCGGTGGTCGCCGCCGCCGCCGTGGCTGAAGATGCTCCGGGCGGTGACGCGCCCGAAGATGGACCCCGGGATGCACTGATCGTCTTTACGCCGTCCGGACGGAGGGGGCGGTTCTCCATCGGTACGTCGATCCTGAGTGCGGCCCGAGCGCTCGGGGTCGATCTCGACTCGGTGTGCGGCGGGCGCGGCATCTGCGGTCGCTGCCAGGTCGTGCAGAGCGTCGGAGAATTCGCCAAGCACGGGGTGAGCTCCCGGGCCGAGCATCTCACCGCATTCGGACTCGTCGAGCGGCGCTACCACGAAAAGCGGGCGCCTCTCGCTCCGGGACGACGCCTCGGCTGTTCGACGAACCTGCGGGGCGACGTCGTCATCGACGTACCGCCCGACAGCCAGGTCCATCGTCAGGTGGTGCGCAAGCGGGCCGAAGTGCACGCGATTCGCGTCGATTCGGTGGTGCGGCTGCGATTCGTCGAGGTTGCGCGGCCGGACATGCACGATCCGTCGGGCGATCTGCGGCGGGTCGAGGCGGCGCTTCGCGAGGAGTGGGACCTCGCGGACCTGCGCTGCGATCTCGAAGTGCTGGAGACGCTCCAGGCGGCGCTGCGCGACGGTAACTGGCGCGTGACCGTCGCGGTTCACGGCGAGCGCGATATCGTTGCGGTGTGGCCGGGCCTGAAGGATCGGGTTTACGGGGCCGCCGTCGACGTCGGCTCGACGACGATCGCGGCGCACGTCTGCGACCTCTCATCGGGTGAAGTCGTCGCATCGGCCGGTGCCATGAACCCGCAGATCCGGTTCGGTGAGGATCTCATGAGCCGGGTCTCCTACGTGATGATGAACCCCGGCGGGGAGCGGGAGATGACCGCCGCGGTTCGGGCCGCGGTACGGGACCTGCTGCGCGAAGCGGCGGAGCAGGGCGGAACGACGCCGGAGGAGATCCTCGATGTCACGGTCGTCGGCAATCCCATCATGCACCACCTCCTGCTTGGCCTGAATCCGGTGGAACTTGGCCAGGCCCCGTTCGCCCTCACCGTCGACCGGGCCATCGCCATTGGTGCGCGTGCACTGGAGTTCGGTCTCCATCCGGGTGCGCGCGTGTACCTGCTCCCGTGCGTGGCAGGCCATGTCGGCGCCGATACCGCAGGAGTCATCCTCTCCGAGGCCCCGTATCAGCGCGACGAAGTGAGCCTCGTGGTCGATGTGGGCACGAACGCCGAAATCGTGCTCGGCAACCGGGAGAGAATGCTCGCCGCGTCGAGTCCGACCGGCCCCGCGTTCGAGGGGGCCCAGATCAGCTCGGGTCAACGGGCGGCGCCGGGCGCCATCGAACGGGTGCGGATCGACCCGGCCTCCCTGACGCCACGCCTGCGGGTCATCGGCAACGATGCCTGGTCGGACGAATCAGGGTTCGATGCCGACGCGGTTACCGGAATCTGCGGCTCGGGGATCATCGAAGTGGTGGCGGAGATGTATCTCGCCGGAATCCTGGACGAGGACGGCGTGATCCGGGCGGAAGGAGCGGGGCGCAGCGATCGTGTCGTCCGGGACGGACGCACGTATGCCTACGTGCTGCACCGGGGCGATATCGAGGTGCGCGTGACGCAGAACGACGTGCGGGCCATCCAGCTCGCCAAGGCGGCACTTTACGCCGGCGTGCGTCTGCTGATGGATCGTCTCGGGGTCGAGCGCGTCGACCGGATCCGGCTGGCGGGGGCGTTCGGCAGCCACATCGACGTCAAGTACGCGATGGTGCTCGGACTGGTGCCGGACTGCGCCCTGGAACACGTGACCTCGGCCGGCAACGCGGCCGGCACCGGCGCGCGAATCGCGCTGCTCGATCGGAGCTCGCGGTCCGAGATCGAGCGAACGGTGCGCCGCATCGAGAAGATCGAGACCGCGGTCGAGCCTCGATTCCAGGCGCACTTCGTGGAGGCGATGGCCATTCCGCACAAGACCGCCGCGTATCCGGAGCTTGCGAAGGCGGTCGCGCTGCCGGCCCGCAAGCCATCTCGCGAACGCGGCGAAGGCGAGGGCGGCGAACGCCGGCGCCGGAGGCGTGGTCGGGGTCGTTGAACGTATGCATTCCGACCGGACGCGACGACGAGAAGACCTTCCCCGTAGCGTCCAAATGCGTTACATGTAGCGCACGGGTTTAAGAGGAGGACACATCATGGCTCCCCCGGCTACCTCCGCGCAGCGCGTCGAGAAGCGCAGAACCGCCCTCAGAGCACAGGGATTGCGCCCCGTGCAAATCTGGGTTCCCGATACTCGCGCTGCGGGCTTTGCCGAGGAGTGTGCGCGTCAGGCCGCGATCGCCGATGCCGCAAACCGCGCCGATCCGGAACTCAGCCAATTCGAGGAAGCGGTCGCGGCGGACATCGCCGAACACCTCAACACCCTCGAAGCCGGACAGCGCGAATGAACCGAGGGGACCTGATCACCGTTGCGCTCCAGGGCGAGCATGGCAAGCCTCGCTCCGCGCTGGTCATCCAGTCGGACCTCTTCGCCAACCTCACCTCGACCATCACCATCGCGCTGCTGACCAGCGCCGCGCTCGACATCCCAATCTTCCGCGTCCCCGTCGAGCCCTCCGAAACCAACGGTCTGCGCACACGCTCGTTCGTGATGATCGACCAGACCTTCTCGGCCAGCACACGCCGCTTCGGGTACGTCTTCGGGCGCCTCGACGACGCCGACATGCTCAGCGTCAACCGAGCCCTCGCGCTGTTCCTCGGCATTGCGAACTGAGGCGCAGGTTGACGATCCCTTGGACAATGTCTGCCGGGATACCGGACAGGCACGGCGCCATCCGTGACGCAGGGACTCAACGAAGCGATATCATCCTCGCCGTGCACCGCCGTCGACGTGCGGCAGGCAGGGAGCTCCGATGAGTGTCGCTACACACGACGAGTGCCCGACCAGGGACAGGACGGCCACGGATCGAGCCCTGAGCGCCATCGAGATCCTGCTCGCCGAGTCGGGACGCACTGCGCTGCTCAGGCGCGAGGCCCTGGCTGTCGGTCCTTCGGCGGGTGCGGTCGACCGAGCGTTGCGCCGCCTGCGCAGCCAGGGCCGCATCCGGCGTTACGGCGCCGGGATCTACGGCGTCGGTGGGGCCAGGGTCTTTCAGGCGGCGCCCGAAGCGCTCGAACGCCTGGGCTATCGAGTGCTTTCCCCCGAGCCGGCCCGCAACTGGTCGGCTCGACGAAACGGCAGCGTGTTGCGGCTGGACCGCCCCTGCCACCGGCAGATCAGGGGGCACGGGGTCCGGATGAGCTTCGAGACCCGATCCGGGCGCCTGCTACCCCCGGCGAGGCCACCGATGACCCGAGCCGAAGAATTCCCCACCACTGCGGAAACGGAGGCCCACTACGAATCCTTTCATTGGTGCCAGTCCTGGGCACGTGCGGAAAAGGATTTGTGCGTCGCGAAGGCACTGGACGCCGTCGAGTCGTTCGATACCCCCCAGGTGCAACTTGTCCTTGACGGTGGAACCTGCCTGTCCGCCTATCACCGCCTGCTGCGGAGATTTTCTGAGGACATCGACATGCGGATTCGCCCGAGTCCCGCTGCCGCCGAGTCCATCGGGCGCGACGAAGCGCTCAAGGCGGCCGGAGCCGCTTTCTGCGATCATGTCGCCGAGGCGCTGCCTTGGCTGGTACCGACGAGGAAAGGTCGGGTGCGTCGTGACGGGGTCGTGCAGTCGTTCATCTTCCAGTACGAATCCCGCGTGCCGGATCCGGGCGTGGTGCCCGGTATCAAATTCGAGATCGTGAGCGTCCCCTGGGTCTGCCCACTCAGGGAGCGTCGCCGAACGGCCGGTGTCCGGGCAATGCCGACCGTGGCCCCGGTGGAGATCGCCGCCGGGAAGTGGGCCGCGCTTGCACGGAAGATTCCGGACGGCTCATGGCGCACGGCGCCCGATCTGGTGCGTCATGCCCATGACCTCGCCGAATTGCTGACTCCCATCGAAGAAGCGGGCACGGGGCCTCAGGGCCTCGCCGAGGTGTTCGACCACCATGACGTCGAACATGCCGGAGTGCGGCAAGCCTTCGACATCCTCAGTTTCCGCGCCGAGTTCGCGAACCTCTACATCGACTACACGCAACGTATGGGAACGGAGAAGATCGGTTTCGGCCCACTCGATCATCTGCCTTGGGACAGCGTTCTGGAACGAATGGGTCAGGGTGCACGGATTGCCGGTCTGCTCCGGGATGAATCACCCGGATAAGAGGCCGAGATCGATGTTCGAGTCCGGGCACTGGAGGTTCTGCCACATCCCGGTCTGATGTGGATGGCTGAGGAAGCGCGCAAGCCGATGTTCCATCTCGAGGCGGCGGACGGTGCACCCGGTGGACACCTCCGATCCTCATCGTCGCGCGAAACCGGACTGATCGGCCGGATTTCAGGGCGTGGCAGCCGGTGAGACGCCATTCATGTAGTGATTCAGGATCCGCCTCATTTCCCATCACTGAAGTTCTTTCCGGTGACACCGACACACGTAGGTTCGCAGCAATCTCTTTCTTTGACATAAAACACGAATTTCGTCGTTGACATCCGAAATCTGTTTAATTATTGTTAGATTAAGAGTGAAAATAGGATTTAATCAGATGAAAAATGTCATGGAGACAGGGGATATGGCATATCGGGAAGAACTGACGAATCGCCTCGACGAAGCGCAACTCAAACCGGCTTTCGAACACAGATATGGCCGTGGGTGGCAGCGGAAGCTCGGTGCTGTTCTGGATGTACCTGAGACAACCGTGAACGGATGGTTCAAGTCAGGCAGGTTTCCTCCGTTGGCGAAGCTGGCGTTCGGCGTCTTACTGAGTCGATCCATACGACCGCCTGGAAGCTGGACCCCCGTCAAGAATGAGTCCAGATATGCCGTGTGCGATACCGAAGGACCAATCGGTCGGATCGTAGCGGACAACATCTCCAGTGTTGAGGATGCCACGTTAATCGCGGCGGCTCCTCGACTGTTCAAGGCTGGCTGTGATGTCTTCGACGTACTCAACGATGGAAGAGACATAGACGGTTGGGATGAACTGGCCGACAAGCTGGAAGCAGCACTCGACACAGCGATCTACTGTAGAGAAGGAGGAATCGGCATGAATCAGGATGAGCAGGAAGCGCAACGCGCCGTCGATGAACTATTCGGTGGAATTGAGGAGCCAATCGTTGACGTAAGGGCAGTTCAACGGATCAAGAACGCCGAGAACGCTGCCCGGAGGCGACGTAAGCCGGGAAGGAGCAAGACCGAGCGTGCGCAGAGCGAATTGTAGTTTGCTGGAACAGGACCCGGGAGCTAGCGGGCTTTCGGGTCCTCATTGATGAGATGTAGCCACCGCGGCCGTCGCCGCGCTGCTCGACGCTGGCGCCGACCCCAACGCGATGTTCGGCTTCGTGGGAACGATCCCTCTGCAGTCGGCCGCTACAGCTACACGTGACCTCCTCGTTCGATCGGCGACGATCCTGGCAGGCGTGTGCTGCGGAAGCTTGGCGCACGGACGGCAGTAGATGTCCGGGCGGTCGCGGCGCGCTTGCTGCAGCGAAAGCATTGCGGACCGGTCATTGGCCTTACCTGAGCCGGGGCGCGGTGGTGCGGCTCAGGTACGACGCTTGACCTGCCACAACGGGCAGCGTGAGAGTGCCGCACTATGCAAGATGACATCATTGATGCCTTCCGTTTCGTCGCCGAGCAGGGCGACGCCGAGGCTCAGTACGTCCTCGGAGCCATGTACGGCCTCGGCAAGGGCGTTCCTCAGAACGACACCGAAGCCGCACGATGGTATCGCCTTGCGGCCGAGCGGGGACACGCCAAGGCTCAGTTCTTCCTTGGCATTAGATACAGCATCGGCGAAGGCGTTCCCCAGGACGACACCGAAGCCTTCCGGTGGTTGCGCCTCGCCGCCAATCAAGGCGACGCCGAGGCTCAACACAACCTCGGGGGCATGTACAACGCCGGCAAAGGCGTTCCCCAGGACGACACCAAAGCCGTCAAGTGGTATCGCCTCGCCGCCGAGCAGGGTCACGCCGGGGCTCAGGTCTGCCTCGCGGGTATGTACGACTACGGCGAAGGCATTCCCCAGGACTACGCCGAAGCCATCAAGTGGTATCGCCGCGCCGCCGAACAGGGTGACGCCGCGGGTCAGTGTTTGCTCGGGACCATGTACCGCCACGGCAAAGGCGTTCCCCAGGACGATACCGAAGCCGCTCGGTGGTTGCGCCTCGCCGCCCAGCAAGGCGACAGAAGTGCTCAGTATTTCCTTGATCTCATGTCCGACGAAGACAAAGGCGCTGGCAGATGGTTGGGAATCGCAGTCACCATTGCGATCGGCGGCGTGCTGATCATGATCGCAATAGCGCAGCTTTGAAGTTCAGTTCGGGCACAAGGAGCCTGTCCAGCCGGCGAGGGGCGCCAAGGTGCAGGGCCTTCGCGCTGCATAGCCAACCGAGGCGGAACTCGCCGACTACTGGCGCCGAGCGGGCAAGGAGCCACCCAAGTGACAGAATCCATGGCTCTCGGCTCTCGGTTGCCACCTCGATCGCGCCGAACAGTGTGTCGGTGATCGCCTGACTCGTCTCGACGTTGCCGGCCGCCACCGCGGCCGGATACCTCGGGACCAACTTGACGCGTTTCATCCCCGACAATGATCGTACCCCTCAACATCTTGACCGCGTCCGGGTTGGAGCGCCTCAAGGCGGCATCAATGGCCGCCAAGTGCGTATGAGCGTCAGCTCGTCCGTGACAGGCCGGCCACGTCTCGCATCGGACCGACAGACGTGTGTATCGTATTGATGCGAATCCGGAAGCACCGGGGACAGTCCGTGACTCCACAGGAGATCGTCTGAGCCGGACCGGGAGAAATCGAATCGGTGGAGCGGCCTCGCCACCACCAGCGTTTCCGTCTCCCGTGCCGAACAAGGTGCACCGATGTCCAGACGAAAGCTGCCTATCGGTATTCAGACCTTCCAGGAGATTCGGGAGGAGGGCTGCTACTACGTCGACAAGACGGCGTACGCCGCACGGCTCGTCGACGAAGG
>JAJDUQ010000287.1 GCA_022826505.1 Gammaproteobacteria bacterium | reverse complement strand
CCACTCTCCAGTCGCTGACACTCCTCCTCACCCCGGGTGTTGAGCGCAACTCCCGGGCACCTCCTTCTGCCAGTCAGACCCGTCCTCCGGCTACTCTCGCTATCCGGGCTAAAATCCAGCGTGAAATCACCCTGCCACTCCCTGCCCCAGGTCTTGACAACGTCCCGAAGCCAACCAAGATTCAGCCCGCCTTACCCATCGGAGTACCCTGATGAAGGTCAACATGAAGGAGGCGAAGACGCAGCTCTCCCGTCTGGGCGAATTGGCTCATCAGGGCGAGGAGGTCGTGATCTGCAAGGCGGGCTCGCCATGGCTGCGGCTCGTGCCGTATCGCGAGCCCGTGAAACAACGGCCGATGGGTGGCCTGGAGGGGCAGATCTGGATGTCTCCAGACTTCGACGATGAGGACGAAGAGCTCATCGAGGCGTTCGAGAACTCGAAAATCTTCCCGGATTAGGACTGACGATGCTCCGGCTGTCGCTGGACACCTATACGTTCGTATGGCAGGGGACTCCGTGAATCCATACGGCACGGATGATCCTCGAGGCCGGGCGTCTCTGGAATATTCCTGAATGAGCCCTTCACCCTACACCGAAGACACCCTCGTCCAGCAGACCACTGCCGAGTACCTGGAAGAACGGCTCGGCTGGGAATCCGTCTACGCCCACAACCACGAGGACTTCGGGCCGGACAGCCTGCTGGGCCGCGCCTCCGACCGCGAGGTAGTCCTGACCCGCCCGTTGCGCGAGAAGCTCACCACCCTGAATCCGGGCCTCCCCGAAGCGGCCTACGACGACGCGGTGCGGCAGATCACCGTCACCACCGCCTCGCATGGCATCGCCGCCGCCAACCGGGAGAAGCACGCGCTGATGCGCGACGGCGTGCGGGTCACGTTCCGCAACCGCACGGGCGAGCTGGTGCACGAACGCCTTCGGGTCCTCGACTTCGACGATCCCGCCAACAATCACTTCCTCTGCGTACGGGAACTGTGGGTACGCGGCAGCCTCTACCGGCGCCGGGCGGACATCGTCGGCTTCGTCAACGGCCTGCCGCTGCTGTTCGTGGAGTGCAAGAACATCCACCGGGACCTGAAGGCCGCCTTCGAGCGGAACTACTCGGACTACCGCGACACCGTCCCCCACCTCTTCCACCACAACGCGGTGGTGATGTTCGGCAATGGCGAGAAGGCGAGGATCGGCTCGATCACCAGCGGCTGGGACCACTTCCACGAGTGGAAGCGCCTGGCCGAGGAGGAGCCGGGCGCGGTCGACATGGAGACGCTGCTCAAGGGCGTGTGCGACAGGCGCAACTTCATGGACCTGGTGGAGAGCTTCATCGTCTTCGACGAATCGTCGGGCGAGCTTCGGAAGATCCTCGCCCGCAACCATCAGTTCCTCGGGGTGAACCGCGTCGTGGAGGCGGTGCGCGAGCGCAAGGAGCACCAGGGCCGACTCGGGATGTTCTGGCACACGCAAGGGGCGGGCAAGAGCTACTCGATGGTGATGTTCACCCGCAAGGTGCACCGCAAGCTTGGCGGCAATTTCACCTTCCTGGTGCTGACCGACCGTGACGACCTCGACAACCAGATCTACAAGACCTTCGCCGGCTGCGGAGTGGTGGACCACGACCGCGACCCCTGCCGAGCGCAGAGCGGCCGGCACCTGCGCCGGCTGCTGGCAGAGCACAAGTCCCATGTCTTCTCGCTCATCCAGAAGTTCAACCGGGACGTGGACCCCGACACGCCCTACACCGAACGCGACGACATCGTCGTCATCACCGACGAGGCGCACCGCACCCAGTACGGCACGCTGGCCCTCAACATGCGCAACGCCCTGCCGAACGCCGCGTACATCGGCTTCACCGGCACCCCGCTGTTCAAGGAAGACGAGATCACGCGGCGGGTCTTCGGCGCCTACGTCTCAACCTACAACTTCCAGCGCGCGGTGGAGGACGGCGCCACCGTGCCGCTCTACTACGACGCCCGCGGCGAAGACCTGGGGGTGGCCATCGACGACTTGAACGAGCGCATCGCGGACAAGCTGGAGGAGTTGGAGATCGAGGACATCGACGTGGCACAGCGCTTGGAGCAGGAGCTCAAGCGCGACTACCACGTGGTTACCGCCGGCAGCCGGCTCGACCAGGTGGCGCGGGACTTTGTACGCCACTACTCGAATGCCTGGGAGACCGGCAAGGCGATGCTGGTGTGCATCGACAAGGTGACCTGCGTGCGGATGCACGCGCTGATCGGGCGCTACTGGGACGAGCGCATCAATGCTCTGAACGCCGAGAGGGCGCAAACGTCCGACGAGCAGGAAGCGATCCACCTGAAGCGGCAGATCGACTGGATGCGCGAGACCCGCATCGCGGTGGTGGTGAGCGAGGAGCAGGGCGAGGTGGACAAGTTCCGCAAGTGGGAGCTGGACATCACCCCGCACCGCCGGCTCGTCAAGGAGGGCATGGACCTGCCCGAATCGATGCGCAACGAGCCGCGGTTCCGCAACATGCAGCGGATGGCGATCGACGACGCCTTCAAGGCGGAGGCTCACCCCTTCCGCATCGCCATCGTCTGCGCCATGTGGTTGACCGGCTTCGACGTGCCGAGCCTCTCCACTCTCTATCTCGACAAGCCGCTCAAGGCCCACACCCTCATGCAGGCCATCGCCCGCGCCAACCGGGTGAACGAGGGCAAGAACAACGGCCTGATCGTGGACTACTGCGGCATTCTCAGGCACCTGCGCAAGGCGCTGGCGACCTTCGCCGGCGCCTGGCCCGGCGATCGCGACGGCGATGGCGGCGAGACCGAACCCGCCAGACCGAACGAGGAGTTGCTCGCCGACCTGGCGGAGGCAATCGCGCTGGTGCGGGCCTTTCTCGACGAAGGCGAGGCGCCGCTCGACGACGTCATCCGAAAGACCGGCTTCGAGCGCAACGCCGCCATCGTGGCATCCAAGGAGGCCGCCAACGAAAGCGACGAGACCCGCAAGCGCTTCGAGGTGATGTGCCGCGAGGTGTTCAAGAAGTTCAGGGCGTGCATCAACGTGCAGGGCGTGAACGACCACCGGGCGGATCGCAACGCCATCGACATCGTCTACAAGAGCCTGCAGCGGGACCGAGAGCAGGCGGACATCAGTGACATCATCCGCAGGCTGCACGAGGTGGTGGACGAGGCGATCGAGGTACGGCCGAACCGCACCACCGAGGAGAAGGCGCCCTACGACATCAGCCGGATCGACTTCGATCGACTCAAGCGGGAGTTCGAGCGAAGCCCCCGCAAACGCACCACGGTTCAGATGCTCAAGGACACGGTGGAGAAGAAGCTCCGGCGCCTGCTCGCGCAGAACCCTTTGCGCACCGACTTCCAGAAGCACTACGAGGAGATCGTGGCCGAGTACAACCGCGAGAAGGACCGCGTGACCATCGAGCGCACTTTCGAGGCGTTGCTCAAGCTGGTCCAGGAGTTGGAAGAGGAAGAGAGTCGGGCGGTCAGGGAAGGATTGGACGAGGAATCACTGGCCGTCTTCGACCTTCTGAACAAACCCGACCTGAGCGGCGCTGAAATCCGGCGGATCAAGCAAGTTGCGGTGGAGTTGTTGCGGACATTGAAGTCCGAGAAGCTCCGGATCGATCAATGGCGCGACAAGGAATCGACACGGGATGCCGTCCAGGTCGCGATTCACGACTTCCTGTGGAGCGACGAGACCGGCCTGCCGGCCGACGGCTACTCGGACGACGACGTTGCGGTCATCTCCGACAACGTGTTCCGACACGTGTTCCGGGTATACCCGGAGGTGCCGTCGCCCTACTACGAGCGCGCGGAGGCGGCCTGACGGCAACAGCCGAATTCACCGCGCGCAGCCGCGGCATCGTGCGGTTTCGGAAGTCGGAGTACCCGCGTTCACCTCAACGCCCTCTCCAGCGCCGCCAGCGTCCGGTCCACCTCCTCCTCGGTGTTGTAGTGGGCGAGCCCGATGCGCACCACCCCCGTCTCCTCGTCGATGCCGAGGTGCCTGACGACCTCCAGGGCATAGTTGTGTCCCGACCAGACGCAGATTCCGTCGCGGGCAAGCCGTTCGGCCGCCTCCGGCGGCGATACGCGATCATGAGTCACCGACACCGTCGGCACCCTCTCCCCCACGCGGTTGGGATTGACGATACCGTGCACGGTGGTGCCCGGAATGGCCCGGATGCCGTCGATGAGGCGCATCACTAGGCACGCCTCATAGTCGATGGCGGCCGCGTAGGCGGCTTCGATTCGTCCGCGACGCGAGTCCTCGCCGCTCACCTCCCCTCCCAGCCAGTCGTAGTGGTCGACACACGCGGCCAAGCCCGCGAGGAGCTCGGTCTGCGGGGTGCCGGTTTCCCACTTCTCCGGCGATGCATCCGAAGCGCACCGCACCTTGTAGGCCGGCAGCTCGTCGAGCAGTTCCCGCCGCCCCCACAGCACCCCCAAGTGCGGACCGAAGAACTTGTACGACGAGCACACCAGGAAGTCGCAGCCGAGCGCCTGCACGTCGATGCACTGGTGTGGCGCGAGCTGCACTGCATCGACCCAGGTCGTCGCCCCCACCGAGCGCGCCAGCTCGGTGAGGTCGGTCAGGTCGTTGATCGACCCGGTGAGATTGCTCGCACCGTTCAGCGCGAGAAGTCGGGTCCTCGGACCGAGCAGGGGTTCCAGGTCCTCGGGCTCGATCTTCCAGGTGTCGCGACTGAACGGCAGCCACCGGATCACGAGGTCGAGGTCTTCGGCGAGCAGCAGCCACGGCGACACGTCGCCCTCGTGATCCATCCGGGTCACGATGATCTCGTCCCCTGCGGCGAAGCGCCGGCCCAGCGACCGCGACATGTGCAGGGTCAGACTGGTCATGCTCTGAGCCACCACGATCTCCTGCGGAGAACGCGCGTTCACGAAATCCGCCATGGCGCCGTGCGCATCCGCGTAGATCGCCTCGGCGTTGCGCGAATTCTCGAAGTAGCCGCCGTAGTTGCTCGCCGCATCCACGAGCGCGCCGGAGACGGCCTCGACCACCCGCCGGGGAAGCTGGGTGCCGGCCGGGTTGTCCATGAACACCCTGGGTCGGCCATCGTGGGACTGGGACAGCGCCGGAAACTCCCGACGCACGCGGTCGATGGGAAACACGCTCATGGCGGACTTGTACCTCCAGGCAGATGAAGACACCGGCGGGCGGTATCCGTGGACCCGAACGCAACGTCCTCGATCGCCGCACGCAGGGACGCTGACGGGAATTGACTTGCCACGTGCCGAGGACCCTGCCCGGCAGAAACAGGCTCTCTTCGGATTCGGCCGGCAACTTGATTCGGATCGCTGTCCTCGGTGCGGACTCGACAGCTCGCCGACACGCCGGGCAGCATTCTGGCACACACTCGACAGGCCATCGCGCCTCACGCCACGAGAATTCCCACCAACATCGGGAGAACTGGCGGGCGGCACGGACGTGCAGTGCACCGTCGCCGCTGCCGAGCCGCGGCGCTCACCCACTTACGGCGTCTCCAGCGCACGCTCGACGACGGCCAGGAACCGCTCGAATATCCAGACCAGAATCAGGTAGATGACCGCGGCGGAGAGAAACACCTCGTAGGGAGCGAAGGTCTCCGCGACGATCGTCTCGGCCACTCCGGTAATCTCGGCCATCGTGACCGTGCTCGCGAGCGCGGTGGTCTTCAGCATGCCCACCACCTCGTTGCCGTAGGGCGGCAGGGCAAGGCGCAGGGCCTGTGGCCAGATCACGGTGCGGAACATCGTGAAGGGGCGCAGACCGAGCGAGCGCGCGGCGTCGATCTGACCGGCGGCAACGCCGGAAATCGCGCCCCGCAGAATCTCGGCCGTGTACGCGCCCGAGTTGAGCGAAAACGCGAGCACACAGCACCAGAAGGGATCGCGCAGCAGCACCCACGCCGGCGTCTCGCGAAGCCACGCGAACTGGGCGAGACCGTAGTAGATCACGAAGAGCTGAACGAGGGCCGGCGTGCCGCGGAACATCCACACGTAGGCGCGCGCCACCCCCTGCAGCAGCCGTCCCCCTCGGATCAGTGCCCACGTCGTCGGCGCCGCGAGGAGCATCCCGATACAGAGCGAGAACAGCAGGAGCTGCACCGTCAGCCCGAGCCCCTCGGTGAGCCGGGGCAGGCTCTCCCACACGAGCGACAGGTCGAAGTTCATCGTGCGAGGTGCCGGCTCGCCCGCATCTCGAGCCGGCGGAAGCCCTTCGTGAGCACGGTGGTGAACGCGAGGTAGATGACCGCGACGACCGCGAACATGGTGAAGGGCTTGTCGGTGACCGACGTCGCCATCTTGGCCGTGAACATGATCTCGTTCAGCCCGATGACCGAGATCAGCGCGGTGTCCTTGACGAGACTGATCATGTGGTTGCCGAACGCGGGCAGCGCGATGCGCCACGCCTGCGGGAACCGCACGAGCAGGAAGACCTGCCAGGCGTTCAGCCCGAGCGATTGCGCGGCGTCGATCTGCCCGCGCTCGACGCCGAGAAAAGCGCCTCGGAAGCTCTCCGTGGCGTAGGCGCCGGCGATGAGGGCGAGCGCGAGGGAGCCGGCCCAGAAGGGCGGGATGTCCACGAACCGCGCGGATGGGTCGATCAGCTTGGCGATCGCGGTCAGCGTCACCGCGCTGCCGAAGTAGAAGAGCAGCAGCACCAGGAGCTCCGGCGTGCCGCGGAAGAAGGTGACGTACGCGCTGGCGAGCCGTGACGGAAGCCCGCCGGAGAGCCTCGCCGCGGCTCCGATCAGGCCGAAGACGACGGTCAGCAGCGCTCCGACGACGAAGACCCGGAGGATGACGAACGCACCCCAGGCGTACTCGTCGAGCCAGCCGACGACGTCAGTCATGCCGGCGTGCCCGATCGGCGTCTGCCGCACGCCGCGGCGCAGGGGCGGTCACGCCGAGTCGTGCGGCTCGTACCGCGAACCGGCGGTCCGTGGCGACGCCGCGCCGCGGGCGGGTATCGCAGCACGGCCTCGACGCAGTGGTTTCGCGCCCGGCGCCGGTGTCGCATCGCCAAGATCGGAGCCGGCACGTCATGCCCGGACTGAAGGGAGGCCGCCGGACCTCGGAGCGGCGGCCTCCCGGACGCATCCGCTCAGGACATGCCCTTCCACTCCTGCGGATGGATGGTGAAGGGGAAATAGCGCATGCCGAACTCGGTCAGGCTTCCGTCGTTGGTCATCCCCTCGAGCGCCTCGTTGATGCGGCCCTTCAATTCATCGTGGCCCTTGCGCAGGCCGATGCCGACGCCGATGCCGAAGTACTTCTCCTCGGCGATCTGTGGCCCCACGACCTCGAACCCGGCGCCGTCCTCCTTGGACAGGAACTTGAGGTACGCCTTCATCGGATTGGTCATGATCGCGTCGACGCGCCCCGCCGCGAGGTCGAGGTACATCGACTCGTTGTTGTCGTAGTACGCGACCTCGGCGTCCGGCACGTAGACCTTCAGCCACTCCTCGTACGTGGTCGCGCGCTCGAGGCCGATCCGCACCCCCTCGAACCCCGCGACGTTGACGCCTCCGTCATCGTCGAACAGCTTCAGGCCCTTGTCCTTGTTGCCCACGAACTGGCCGATGGACACGCGATAGGGTCCCGAGAAGTCGATCTGCTTCAGGCGCTTCTCGGTGATCGACATCGAGGCGACGATGAGGTCGAACTTGCCGGCGAGCAGGGCCGGAATCATGCCCTTCCACTCCTGGCAGACAAACTCGATGTCGGCGCTGATGCGCTTGCCGACCTCCGTGGCGACGTCGACGTCGTACCCGGTCAGGGTCCCGTCGTCGGTCTTGTAGTTGAACGGGTGGTAGGTGCACTCGGTGCCGACCCGCAGGGCTTCGGCGGAGGCGGTGGAGACACCAAGGAGGAAGGCGGCAGCGATACCGGGAAGCAGGCGTTTCATGTCGTTGACTCCTCTATGGCCGATGTGTCGACGAAACCGGGAATACGTCACCGATGGTGACGAAACGATATTAGACGATATCGCCAGGTCGAATCGGGCTCATTGCGACACGCTCGACAGCACGTCCAGCGCGCTCTCGTGGAGCCGGGGGCCGGACGCAGCGACGATCTCGCCCTCGGACTCGATGGTGAGGGCGCCGCCCCGCCAGTCGGTGATGCACCCGCCGGCGGCCTCCACCACCGGCACCAGCGCCGCTATGTCGAATGGATCGAGGTTCGGCCCGTTCAGGCACAGGCCCACCAGTCCGCGGGCAAGCGACGCGTAGCCGAGGCAGCCTCCGTCGAAGACGTTCCAGCGGGTGCGCATGCGGATGGCCTGCATTCCGGGAGAGGTGCGCGCGTCGAAGGCGTCGGGGTCCGAGATGCAGGCGACGATCTCGGACAGCCGATCGGGACCGGCACAGCGCACCGGCCGGCGGTTGACGCGCGTGCCCCGGCCCGCCACCCCGATGCAGGTCGACTCGTAGAAGAGATGGGCGATGACCCCGATGACGGGGCGGCCCTCGTGGCAGAGCGCGATCAGGGTCCCGAAGTTCGGAAGTCCCGCCGCAAACTGGCGGGTGCCGTCGACGGGGTCGAGGACCCACACCCAGTCCCGGTCCGCGCCCTCGGCTCCGAACTCCTCGCCGAGAATCCCGTGTCCCGGCTGCTCCCGCTCGATGACACGGCGCAGCGCCGCTTCCACTGCGCGGTCCACGGTCGTCACCGGCGTCCCGTCGGCCTTGATCTCCACCTCCGGCTCGCTCGAGATGCTCCGCGCCGCCTCGCAGGCAGTCTCCGCGAGAGTCTCGGCCAACCGGACGAATTCGTCGGGGATCATGTGGGGTTCAGCCCCGTCCGCGACGCCTGCTCAATAGTTCGCGGAGGTCTTCGAGCGCATGATTTCCTCGTGCAGCGCGAGCTCCGACGCCCCGAATGCACTCCGGGGCGCTTCGAAGTGGATGAAGTTTCGCTGCCGGTCCACACCGCGCACCAGGAGCGCGTGCTCCTTCGAGCCGTCCACCTGTCGCGCGTTCGGGTTCACGTAGCGAATGGCGATTCCGATGCGCCGGTCGTTCGAACGGTTCGGGCCGGACGAATGGAACAGCATGCCGTGATGCAGCGAGAACTGGCCGGGTGCCAGCACGATGTCGGTGGCCTCCTCTTCGTCGACCTCGACGGCAATCTCCTGGCCTCGGGACAGCATGTTGTTCCGGGCCCCGGTTTCGCTATGCGGTACGAAGCGCCTGCGGTGCGACCCGGCCACGAAGCGCATGCACCCGTTCTCCACCGTGGAAGGCGTCAGCGCGATCCAGGCCGTGACCTGATCCGATGTCTCGCCGAACCCCCAGTACTTGAGGTCCTGGTGCCAGGTGACGACCTTGCCGTCGCCCGGCTCCTTGATGAAGAACGACACGCCCCATGCCATGAGATCGGGCCCGAGGAGGCTCTCGGCCGCATCCGCGATGACCGGATGGAGGCAGAGGTCCGAGGCCAGCGGGAAGACCGCGTGCGAGCCGCCGCCGGCGAGGTAGTGGGAGAGCGGCTTCGCGCGGTCGCCCGCCGCGTAGTCCGTCTCGGCCCGCTCGAGCCGGTGCCGCCACGCGAGGGCCTCGTCGGCGGTCATCGCGTCGAGCGGGAACAGGAATCCGTCCCGTTCGTATGCGTCGGTCCGCGATGCGTCCAGCGATCCCGTCATGTGCCTCTCCTGCGGACCGCGATTTTCCCGAACACGCGACCTCCTGCGCTATTGCGTCAGCAGTTTCGGCAGCCAGGTCGACGCCGCCGGAAACAGGACCATGAGAATGCCGTACACGATTCCCACCACCACGAACAGGGGAACCTCGCGGAACGCCTTGTCGGGACTCTCCCTGATCACGCCCGCGGACGTGTAGATCCCGACGCACACCGGCGGCGTGATCATCCCGATTCCTGCGAACGCAACGAACACCACGTAGAGGTGGGTGATTTCGAGATTCAGCGACAGCGCGATGGCGGCGAACAGCGGCACCGTCAGGTAGAACACCGGGACGATCTCGATGAAGGTGCCGAGCACCAGACAGATGAGGGCGACCGACAGCCAGAACATCATCTCGGTCCCGCCGTACTCGGTGAAGAACACGATGATCGACTGCGGAATGCGGGCGTAGGTCAGCACCACCGAGAGGAACATCGCCATCGCGATGATGGAGAAGATGACCGCGGTGATGACCGCGGTCTGGCGGAGCGATTCGACGACGCCCGCAAGCGTCAGCTCGCGATGGACGAACGCTCCGATCAACAGGGCCCAGACCCCGGCCACCGCCGCCGACTCCGACGGTGTCAGCAGACCCGAGTAGATGCCTCCCAGGATCACCACCGGCGTGGCGAGGGCGGGCAGCGCGCTGACGAAGGCCAGGAGCTTGTCGCGCAGGCTGGTCCGGCGGGGGTTGCGGATGTGCCGGCACTTCCACACCGCCAGGAGGATCATCATCCCCAGCAGCACGAACCCCGGAATGATGCCCGCGGCGAAGGTCTGGGAGACCGGCGCGCCGGTCAGGGCGCTGAACAGGATGGCGGCGTTGGACGGCGGAATCAGGGACTCCATCAGCGCCGCGGACGCGGCCAGGACCACCACGAACGGGGTCGGATATCCCTCCTCGATCATCTTCGGCATCATGATGGTGCCGACCGCGGTAATCGCCGCCAGGATCGAGCCCGAGAACGCGGCGAAGAACCCCATCGCCAGCACCATGCCGATACCCAGTCCTCCCGGCAGATGGCCGACCAGCGCGATGCAGAGGTTGACGAGCCGCGTGGCCATGCCGCCCCTCAGCATGATCATCCCGGCGAAGATGAACAGCGGCACCGCGACGAGGACGTGCTTCGTCACCGAGCCGAACGCCACCTGGATCAGCGTGGACCACGGAAGCTGCATCCCCACGATCGCGGCCAGCGCCCCGCCGATCCCGAAGACGAGGAAGATCGGCAGCGCCATGAACAGCAGGACGATGGCGACGATCGAAGCGACGAGGTTCATGCGTTCGACCCCGTCGCCGGTTCCGCTTCCCCGGGCTGGCTCTCGGGCCGATTCCAGTTGATCAGCTCGGCCAGCGCCAGCTCGACGGCAAAGCTGATGAGGATGAGAAAGCCGACGGGGAAGGCCAGGTACATGTACCAGATGGGAAATTCGAACTCGAGTTCCAGCATCTGACCGAGCCCCATGAACAGCTCGACCGCCTCGACCCCGGCCACCATGAACACGATCGAGGCGGCAATCGTGATCAGGTTCAGCATCAGCCTGAGAATCTTGACCCCTCGCTCGGAGAGGAAGATGGGCAGGACGTCGACGGTGATGTGCTCCTGCCGGCGCAGCAGCGGGCCCAGCAACGGGAACACGAGCCAGGGCACCAGCACCGGAGGCATCTCGATGTAGGCGTCGTATCCGGTGCCGGTGGTGTAGCGGGTGAGCGCGCTGGCGGTCAGCGCCAGGACCATGAATCCGACGATGGCGATCCCGAGCCCCATCGCGAGCTTCACGATGCGATCGTTGATCGCTCGCAGGGGACGGTAGACCGACCGCAGGAAGCTCATGGGCGAGACACTCCGCGATACGATACGGTGCCGTGGTGCAGGTCCGGGGATGCGAGCCGGCTCAGTTCCACCGATGCCCGGCCGAGGCGCAGCAAGGCGGATCGGTCCAGCCGGAACCACGGCACGTTCGCCGTGGCCCCGAACCGGCTGTGGTTGCTACCGGGCGACGAAATCCTGGGCCGCCTGGAGCACCGCGGGCGCGATGAGATCCTCGACCTGCGGGATGATCCGCTCCTTCATCAGCGTGTCGAACTCCGCCTTGGCCCCGCCGTCGAGCTCGGTGACCACCCCGCCTCGCGCCTTGAACTCGTCGAGGATGATGTCGGCGTTCTCCATCACGGATTTCGTCGCTAGGTCGCCAATCTCGCGGCCGACCTCGAGGATCAGTTCCTGCAGGTCCTGCGGCAGGCCGTTGAACCAGGTGGCGTTGGCCATGATGTAGGCGTCGGAGTAGGACTGATAGGGGAGCTGGACGTATTTCAGAAGCTCCCACCAGCTATAGGCCCGGAGCCCTTCCGGCACACTGTTGATGGTGTCGATCATGCCCGTCTGGAGCGAGGTGTAGACCTCGCGGGTGGGCAACGACACGCCGCTGACCTTGAGCTCCTTCCACAGCGGGCGCTCGATCTGGAAGATGACCCGCGCCTTGAGGCCCTCCATCGCCTTCACGCCGGTCAGCTCGCGCTTCGACGACATGGTCAGGATCGGTCCCACCGGGTCGAACATGATTCGCACGGTATTGGACTTCTTCTGAATCTTCTCCCAGATTCCGCGTCCTTCCTCGGTCTCGGTGAAGAAGGCCCGCTGCTGCTCGTAGTCCTTGAACAGCCCCGGGAAATTCGCGATGTTGAAGTCCTTGTTGATCGGCGGGAAGCTGACCACGCCGACGATGCCGCCGAGCTGGACCGCACCCGAGGTCACGCCGCCGAGAATTTCACGGATTCCGAAGAGTTGTCCGGTCGGGTAGACGTCGATGCGCAGCCGCCCTTTCGCGCGCTCGTTGACGGTGTCGGCGAAGATCTGGGCGTGCTTGCCGCTGGTGTGCTTCAGGTTCCAGTGGAACGCGAGCTTGGCCACGATCTCCTCGGCCGACGCCGGGCCGGGCGCCATCGAGGCTCCCGCTGCGACCAACGCCAGCACACCCGCGACCAACGCGGACGACGAGCGTCCGGCCCTGCCCCTACCCCTGAGTTGGAACATCGGAATCTCCTCGATTGTTCGAATTTGCGACGCGGCGGCAATCTACCACCGATTCATGCCTGCGGACACGACTGCGCAAAACATCGAACCACGCACCCTCATGATGCCTGCTCGCCGGACTCGGGATCGGCCCCTGCATTGTCGTCGTCTCCTTCGCCGAACCGACGCGGAAGGATCCTCAGCACCTTCACCGAGACGACGACAACCAGGCCGGAGATCGCCACCCCACCGAGTCCAAGAAGCAGTTCGGGGAAACTGGCCCGGTAGCCGGCCGGCTCTCCCGCGACGAGCGCGCCCTCGACGACCTCCTTGCCGGGGAAAATGGCGAGCGGAGCCGCCTGGCCGCCGATGATGACCCCGTACAGTTGGCACAGCCCCCCCAACACCACGAGGGCCGCGGCGGCCGCGACCCAGCCTCGCGTGACGCGCCGGCGCCCCCACAGAATCGCCAGCGGCAGCATCGAACCGAGCACGATCTGACCGATCCAGAAGACGGCCGGAAACGCGCCACCGTCGACGAGCAGAAACCGCTCGACCTCGGCGTGCTCGGCGACGTAGAGGTTGGCCATGTGACGAGCGGCGACGAAGTACAGCACCACCGAGACGAACAACGCCTGCAGGCGGGCGAGGCCACGGAGCAGGCCATCGTCAATTGGGCGAGACGTCGTCGACTCGGCGCCGAGCAGCACCAGGACGAACACCGCGAGGCCCAGAGAGAGCGACATCGCCACGAACAGCGGAGCCATGATCGCGGCGTCGTACGCCTGGCGCGCGACGAGAAAGCCGAAGATGCACCCGGTGCCGGTGGTCAGCACGATCCGCCACGCGAGCGCCACGATCCCGGCGCGGCGAACGTATCGGTGCATCCGGCGCTCCATGTGCATCCAGAGATAGACCGCCACCACTGCCATGAAGCCCGTGTAGAGCACCATGTTCCAGGCGAAGATTGACGAGAAGTTGTAGTGCGTCATGGCCACCACGAGCCGGTCCGGCCGCCCCAGATCGAGCACGAGCACCGCGAGGCCGCCGGTGAGCAGCGCGATCGCAAGCACGCCCGAGAGCCGGGCCAGCGGTTCGTACGCGACCCGCCCGAACACCGAAGAGAGCGACGCGACGTTGAGCGCCCCGGATGCGGCCACGATCAGGAACACCGCGAAAACGTGAGGCAGGCCCCACACGATGCGGTTGTTCATGCCGGTGACATGGTGCCCTTCGACGTCCATGTGATGGCCGGCGAGGACGCCGGCGAGGGTCACGAGCGCGAGCAGCAGGATCAGCGCGAGGAAGCCGGCGCCTCGGCCTTCGACCTCGCGAAAATCGAGATGACGCATCGCCGAGGTTCTTCGTCATGCAGCCGCGACGAGCGGCAGGCCCTCGGCCGTCGCCGCCCGGACGAGCGCGGTGTCGAGGCTCGCGAGCGCTTCGTTGCGCCGTCTTGCCAGCTCCAGGTACACCGCGCCGTAGATGGCCAGGTGATGACCGCGGGCCAGTTCGACGGCCGACTCGAGATCCGGTTCCGTGTCCGTGTAGATGGGGAGCTCCTTCAGGCTCCTCAGACGCGCGACCGCTCCCTCGGCGGAAATGCGCCGGCGGCGCTCGGCGACGAGCAGGGCGTTGCGGATTTCCAGATGCCAGACCTGCGGGACGAACGCACCCCCGTCCACGATTCGCCAGCGCGCGGACTCTGCCAACGGATTCTCCTCATCGTCGAGCAGCCAGGTGATGGCAACGGACGCATCAAGAACGAACCCGCTCAATATCGGTGCCCCTCGTGGCGGGCGGCAAGGATCTCTTCCAGGGACATGCCGGCGCCCTTCCATTTGGTGCGCTGCGCCTCGAAACGCTCGACCGCCGCCCGACGGGCGGCGCGCTCGTGCGCCTCGGCCGGAATCAGGTGGGCGATTGGCCTGCCGTGGCGGGTGATTGCGATGGTCTCGCCACGCTCCACCGAGCTCAGCAGTTGTGCGAGATGGGTCTTGGCCTCGGTCGCCGGCACTTCACGCATGAGTCATTTTCACCGGTTGTTCTGACCGGTCGGATTCTAGCATGTGCAGCCCTCCCCCGGGTCCCGACCGGGCACGACTGCCGCGTCGCGGCAACTTTGGTACTGTCCCGTCGACCCGTTCGAACCAGGAGGACAGACATGGCCAGCCACGCAACCGGAGATGGAGGCATTCCGCCGCGAGATGCGGCCGAGCGCGGCCTGAAGCGAATCATGACCCTCGGCGGCGCCTATGGCACCCGCAACTACACCGTGAAGCACCTGCGCGACCAGAAGGGAAAGCGGGTGCTCGTGGAGACCCTTCCCTTCACCCCGGAGGAAGCGGCTGCGGCCGAGGAAGCCGGCATCGACACCATGAAGGTGCGTTTCGATCCCAGGCAGCCCGAGCCCGCTGCGGCCGTTCGCCGGGCCGCTCCCAACACGTTCATGGCCTTCTCGGTGCCGCTGCTCGCCGCCGCCACGGAGGCCGAAGCGGTCCGTCTCGGATACGACGCCATGGCGGTCGGAGCCGACGCCATCATGTGCCAGTGGAGCCCCCGCTTCATCGCCGCGGCGACCGAGGCGGGCGTGCCCGTCCAGGGGCACGCGGGTCTGGTGCCGCGAAGGAGCACGTGGACCGGGGGGCTGCGGGCCGTCGGCAAGACCCTCGACGAGGCGCTGTGGGTCTACGGGGAAATCAAGGCACTGGAGAACGCGGGCGCCTACGCGGTCGAGGTGGAGGTCATTCCGGCCGAGCTCCTCGCCGAGATCAGCAAGCGCACCACCCTGCTCACCTCGTCGATCGGCGCCGGCAGCGGCGGGGACATCCAGTTTCTGTTCGCCGAGGACATCCTCGGCAACGACCCGCCGCCCTATCCGCGCCATTCGAAGCAGTACCGCCAGCTCTACAAGCTCAAGGAGCAGATGCAGGCGGAGCGCGTGGCCGGGTTCACGGAGTTCATCCACGACGTGCGCGGGGGCCGTTTCCCGGGACCGGAGCATGTCGTCAATGCGTCCGAGGGGATGATCGGCGCGTTCGTGCAGGCGGTGGACGGCGAGACGTGAGTCCATCCGGGTCGATGGCACGTCCGACGGCCCGATGGTCCGGAGATCGGCCGAACGGACTCCGGCTCGCGGTGCCGTGTCCCGGCCTGGTTCGGAGTGACCTGCCGCGGCGCCGCCCGGAAGCTCCCCTACGGCGCGGAGGCTCGTCAGTCGACACCTCCAAGAGGCAGTGATACCTGCGCGTCATCCACTTCTCTGCGGCGGTATCTGACCGGTCTCGTCAGCTTCTCGATCTTCCCGTCCGACACGCCGCGTTGAAGCCACTTCTTGACCTGGGACTTCTCGACGTCGTCCAGCCGTTCGCAGACCTCGTCAGCTCGTAACGGCGCTTCGGAAGCCAGCTCCGCAAAGCGAACCAGGAACAGCTCATAGAAGCCCAGGCTTTCGGGAATCTCAGGCGTCGTCGGGGACGGTTTCGGCGCGCTCTCGTTCCGAAGGCCGGCCACCGGTCTCTCGTTGCCCACCATCGGCGACGCCGAAGGTCGAACCTCCGTCGTCGTGGATGTCGAGAGCTGTATCTCTTCAGGCGACGGAAGGTCGTGTGCCTGTCCTTCGTGGCGGAGCGATGCTTGATCGCCCTTTGCAAGGCAGCCGAGGGAGCCAAGCTCTTCTGGCAGCCATCGGGCGCCCCGGGCCACCAGCTCCGGGTTGCCCGAGCCGGCGTCAGGGCTCCTCTTCACCCACAGCGGAACCCATCCGGCCTCGAGGTCTTCGATTGCGCCGCTCCATGTGCCGCCCTTCCCGGTCTTGCTGCTGATCGCCACCGCGGCATCCGAGAGGCAGTAGACGTAGCGGTTGCGGGTCATGGCATTGCCGACGTTGAACCTCGCCTCGGGGTGGAAGGGACTGATCAGCACCAGGCGCCCCGAGGCGACATGCTTGCGGTACCTGGCGGATGTGGCCGATCGCAACAGGCTGTCCGCCAATACGCCGACCGCGACGCCGTCGTTCTCGAGAGCCCCCAGGCATGGCCCGTTGATCCACACCACGGGCGCCGCCCGAGACGATGGCAACGCCCTGCCCGGCCGCATCGCTTCCCAGACGCTCGGTGAACGCGAGTTCGTCCTCACCTGCATCACGGGAGCCCACGACGGCGATGCCCCCGCGACTGAGAAGCGTCCTGTCGCCGCAGCCATACAGCACGGGCGGCGACTCCTGTCCCAGCCGTTCCTTCAGCCGCCAGGGATACTCGGGGTCGGAGCGGGTCATGACCCAGAGCCCCGCGCGCTGCCATCTCTCGAGCGCCAGGCCGAGCGCGCCGCCGCGGCCGAGAAGCTCCTCCAGTCGGGGGACGGTGATCGACCGATCCGCCCATCCGGAGAGGACGCTCGGGAGGTCGCATTTCAGCAACGAGGCGGGCTCCAGCTCATGATCCTTGAGCCAGACCGCGAACCGGGCCCACTCCCTGATAGAGAGCGGCTTCACGCCTGACCGGTCCGATCGTCCGAGCGTGGCCGTCAGGAGCATGGTCGCCTGAGTCCGGTTATCCGTATGCATCTCAAGTCCCCGAATACGCAGTTGCCAGAGCCAACGGCCACACCGACCCGCTGCCGGCTTGTCGAAGCAGTGCGGTGATGACGGTCAACGTCCATCCGGAATCCACGACGTCGTCGACCAGCAGCACGGGACCGCTCCGTACCGCCCCGTCGATTGCGAACACGCCATCAAGGTTCCGGCACTGATGAAACCGATTCTCCTGCGCCTTCTGCGGCTCATTGTCCCGGACCTTCCTCACGATCGGATTGAAAGGCAAGCGCAGCGACGACCATCCTCCGATCGTCGGTGTGAGTGGACTCGGGTAGTCGGGGATCAATGCGCATGTCGTGTTAATGGAGTACGGCATCTGCTACCAACGGCGTGAAGTTGTAGCGGATCCACCGGTTTGAAGTTGTCGTTTTCCGGGACGTGGTCTCGGCGGTCAGGAATCGGGGTTGGCGTCTTTCATTCTGAAGCTTTTGCCCTCGATGACGATGGTTTCCGCATGGTGGAGCAGCCGGTCGAGGACGGCGGAAGTGAGGGTGGCGTCGTTGTTGAAGATTTCCGACCATTTTCGGTAGACGCGATTGGTGGTGATGACGGTGGAGCCGCGCTCGTATCTCTGGCTGACGATCTGGAACAGCAGGTCGGCGCCGGTTTTGTCGATGGGGAGGTATCCGAGCTCGTCGAGTACGAGCACGCGCGGCTTGATGTAGCGGTTGAGGGCGTGCTTGAGCTGGCCGATGGCCTAGGCGGCGGTCAGGGTGTTGATGACGTCGACGGCGCTGGCGAACAGCACGGAGTAGCGCTCTTCGCAGGCCCGCCGGCCGAGGGCGATGGCGAGGTGCGACTTCCCGAGGCCGACCCCGCCGATGAAGACGACGTTGCTGGCGTGCTCGACGAAGTGCAGGCGGAACAGGTTCATCACCTGCTGTCGGTTGATCTTTTTCGGCCAGGTCCAGTCGAAGGCATCGAGGGTTTTGTTGACGGGGAAGCGGGCGAGGCGGATGCGCCGGGCGATGGCGCGGTCGCGGCGCCGTGCGGCCTCGCCTTCGAGGAGGCGGGCGAGCAGGGGCAGGTGGTCCCACTGGTGTTTGGCGGCGGTGTGGACGAAGTCTGGGTAGTGTTCGCGCACGAAGGAGAGCTGCAGGGTGTCGAGGTCGGCGTGGAAGGCATCGATGTCGACTTTGGGCGCACGATTCATGGTGTGTTCTCCGTCTCAAGGAGGCGGTCGTAGTCGGCGAGGTCGGGGTCGGGGAGGTCGAGCTCCAGGGCATCGCCGGGCCGGGTGAGGTGCAGGGGGCCGGGGGTGGCGGTGAGCCGGGCGCGGCTTTCGAGCAGGTTGGCGATGTATTCACTGCCCAACGCCCCGAAGTGCAAGGCGTCGGCCAGAGCTCGGGCGGTGGCTTCCTCGCCGTGGGTCTCGCTCAAGGCGACGATCTTGCGGATGTGGTGGATGGCGTTGAGGCGGCGCTGTTGCAGCTCGGCGTAATAGCGCTCGGCGCAGGGTGCCAGTGTGAGGAAGCGCTTGAGCAGGCGCTGGCGTCGGGCGCTGCTGCGTTGGGCGAGCAAGGCCTTGGGGTGGTCGGGATCTTCGAAGTCGCGGTGGCGGTCGTAGCTGCGCGGATGGCGGGCGACGAGGCGGTCGTGGTGGTAGACGCAGATGCGGTCGGGCCAGGCTTTCAGCGTCAGGCGCTGCGAGGCGTACTCGGCGGGCACGGAGTAACGGTTGGTTTCGAAGGTGACGCGGAAGCGGTTCGAGGCGCGCACGGCATGCACGTTGGCGAAGTCGTGGTGAGCGCACGCACGCTATTTGATGGTGCGGTAATCGCGGTATTTGATGGGCGTCGGTCGCCCATCCCAGCGATTGAGGGCCGGGTGTCGCATGGCCGTCACCAGGTCAAGCCGCTACGCGGCTCCTGCGCTTCGCTTCG
>JAJDUQ010000072.1 GCA_022826505.1 Gammaproteobacteria bacterium | reverse complement strand
GGGGTGGTTGCAGACCTGCTTCAGGCGCAGGAGCGAGCGCAGCACCACGCCGCGCCGGGCGATGTCGACGGCGGACTCCATCTCGCGCTGCATGGTCCGCACCACCTGCCCGTAGAGCCTGACCTGGGTCCGGGTCAGGTGGCAGTAGCGGGCCGTCTCCGTCTTCTCCGGCAGGTCGCCGATGATCGCGCGGTCGGTCTTGAGGCGGCGCAGGATGTACGGGCCGACCAACTGCCGCAGGGGCGCAAAGGGGTTCTCCTCGCGCGCCTGCAGGCTCTTGACGAAGGACTGGAACACCGCGCGCGACCCGAGCAGTCCGGGATTGAGGAAGTCGAACAGCGCCCACAGGTCGCCCAGGCGATTCTCCACCGGCGTGCCGGTCAGGGCGATGCGGGCGCGGGCCGAGAGCTTCCTGACCGCCCGGCTCTGCCGCGTCCCCGGGTTCCTGATGGCCTGCGCCTCGTCCAGGATGACGAGCCGCCAGGACACCTCCCCAAGCCAGGGCTGCCGCACCAGCATGGCGTACGTGGTGACGACCAGATCGGCATCGGCCAAGTGCGCCTCGGGCGCGGCCGCGACGTCCGCCAGACTCTGCCGATCCGTCTCCGCCGGGTGCAGGAAGCGCAGCTTCAGCGACGGGGCAAAGCGTGCCGCCTCGTCGCGCCAGTTCCCGAGCAGCGACGCGGGCACCACGAGAAGGGAGGGTGCTCCCGGCCGCCCGGCGCCGTCGCGACCCTCGCCCGGAGGCGGTGCTCCCGGAAGTCGCAGCCCGTCACGACCACGGCCCGACAACGATGCTTCTGTACGTTGCGGCCCGTCGCGACCCTCGCCCGGCAACGGGGCTCCCGGACGTTTCTCGTCGTCGCCACTCTCGCCCAGCATCAGCGCCAGCACCTGGATGGTCTTGCCGAGACCCATGTCGTCGGCAAGGCAGGCGCCGAGGCCCAGCTTCGTCAGGAAACGCAGCCAACTCACTCCCTGGTGCTGATACGGCCGGAGCGTGCCTTGCAGGGTATCGGCGATCTCCGCCGCGTCCAGGGCCCCCGGCCGGCGCAGGCCGGCGAGGATCTCGCGCATCGCATCACCGGGCTCGACGTGCACCCAGTGGCGTTCATCGTCCGTGCGTTCCTCGTGCCGGAGATCCGCCGACGCGCCGGCGAGCAGACGCATTCCCTCGACGAAGGAGACCACGCCGCCTTCGGCCTGCCGTTGCAGTGCATTCCAGTGCTCGACGGCCTGGCGCAGCCGCTCGCGGTCCACCTCGACCCACTGGCCCTTGAGCAGCACGAGGCCGTCCTCGCCGTCGAGCAGGGCGTCCAGCTCTGCGGGCGACAGGGTGGCATCGCCGAGGGCGACCCTCACGTCGAAGTCCAGCATCGCGCCGACGTCGAGCCTCGACGGCGGCCCGGCCCCGATGGTCACCGACACCTGGGGCCGGGGCCGCCGGCGCCACCAGTTCGGCAGGCGCACCGACAGCCCGCTCTCCTCCAGGTCCTCCGCACTGCGCAGCAGCCGCCAGGCCTGCCCCGCCGTCCAGGCCATCGGCCGATAGACATCGCCGGAATCCACCAGCTCCTTCACCCAGTCGCAGGACTCTGCCGCCTGCTGCACCGGCGAGAGCAGCTTGACGAGCGCGGCGCGATTCCTCGCTCCGGCATACTGCTCCAAAGCCTTGCGCAGCGGCAGGTGCTTCATCCGCCCCGCCGCCCCGAAGCCGGACGCGTAGGTCGCCATGAAGGCGAACGGACGCGCCTCGTCGTTGCGGTTCTCGGCCAGATGGAAGCAGACCCGTCCCACCTGGTGCCATTTCGGCGCCCGCTCGCGCAGAAAGGCAGCCAGTGCGCCGGTGCGCGCGACCGTCTCCCGCACCCAGCCGTCCAGGCCCTCCCAGATGCGTTGCAGGGTCTCTTCGCCGAGGTACTCGCCGCCGGACATGGGCGGGGCGGTCAGAATCAAGTGCGCGCAGTCGGCGGACGACAGGGGCTCGACCTCGAAGCGCTCGGCATCTTCGGGCACGTGGCACAGGCCGGTGAGATGGCGCTCGGCGAGTTGCTGCCAGTAGCGCACGCTCGGCAGGTCGCGGGTCGGGGTCTTCTCCGCCGCGAGGGTGAAGAGGGCTTCGCGCCAATCGGTCTCGAAGGCGCCTTGCAGGGAGGGCGGGGCGGACGGCGCGGCCTCGTCCCCGGAAGGTTCCCAGCACAGCCGGCCCGCCGGCGTCAGTCGTATGCCCATGCGCCTGTCCGTGGCAGACGGCTACAGGTTTCGGATCTCCACCGGCGCCGTCGCATCCGCCGGCTCGAACCCGAATACGCGGGCGTAGAACAGCAGTTCCGCCTCCAGGCACCGGCGCATGGTGCCGGCCTGGCGGAACCCATGTCCCTCCCCTTCGAACATGAGGCACGCGACGGGCAGCCCCTGGCTGTCGAGCGCGTTCACCATCAGCTCGGCCTGATTCGGGGGCACCACCCGATCGTCGAGTCCCTGAAAGAAGATGATCGGGCACGCGAGGCGCGCGGCGTGATGGAGCGGCGAGCGGGCGCGATAGATGTCCCGGTCCGCCGGCCATTCGCCGACGAGCCGATCGAGATACCGTGCCTCGAACTTGTGGGTATCCGTTGCCAGCACCTCCAGGTCGCTGATGCCGTAGTAGCTCGCACCGGCCCTGAATGTGTCGTGGAACGTGAGTGCGGACAGCGTCGTGTAGCCGCCGGCGCTGCCGCCGCGAATCGCGAGCCGTTCGCGATCGGCGTGACCGGTGTCGGCCAGGTGCAACGCACCGGCCACACAATCCTCGACGTCCACCACCCCCCACTCGGCGTAGAGCCGCTCGCGATACGCGCGTCCGTAGCCGGTGCTGCCCCGGTAGTCGACGTCGAGCACCGCGAAGCCGCGACTGGTCCAGAACTGGGTGGCGGGGTTCAGGGTGTCGCTGGTGGAGCCGGTCGGACCCCCGTGGCTCATGACGATCAACGGCGGTGATTCGCCGGTCGGCGCCCGGCACGACGCGCTGCGTGGTGGATAGTAGTAGCCGTGTGCAATCTCGTCTCCGCCTCCGGTCGGAAAGGTGAGTGCGACGGGGCGCGAGAGGATGCGGTCGTCGATGGAGAGGGCGCTCGACGTACGATGCACGCGTGCCTCTCCGGATTCGAGGTCGAGGCACACGACCGCGGCGCTCCGATCCGGCGCACCGCCGATGAACGCGGCGGTTGAGCCCTCGACGACGAGGGAGTCGATGCTCGTCCACGGCGAGGGGATTTCGATCATTTCACCGCTTGGGTCGAGCCGCCCCAGCCGCCACGCGCCTTCGCTGCGCCATGTGCACACGACGCATCCGCCGCCGTCGAACCCGAACGTGGTCGTGCCGAGCTGCCACAACGGTTTGCCGAACTCTTCCTCGGCTCGATGCATGCAGCGGAGCTCGCCGTCGTGCCAGCGGTGGAGATTCCACCAGCCGTGCGGGTCCGCGACGCACCACAGCGCGCCGTCGGGCGACCACGCGGGCTGGAAGGCGGAGCTGCGCGACCCTCCCGCGATCCGAATCGGACTCCGGGGGATTCCATCCCGGTCGAGTTCGCCCAGCCACAGGGCCGCCGCGTCCCAGGGCATGTCGGGCTGACTCCAGGACAGCCACGCGAGCCGACGACCGTCGGGGCTCGGTGCCGGCGCCGCGTAGAAGTCGTGACCCGAGGCGAGTACGCGCACCGAGCCGTCATCGACCGAAATCGCGACCAGGTCATTGACCGGCGGCCCGCCTTCGCGATGCGTCTCGCGCACCGCGAGCAGGCGCCGGCGCGCCGGATCGGTCGTCAGATCCGCGAACCGGGACGAACTTTCCGCAGTCAGCGCAGCCGGAGCGGCCAACCCCTGTTGAACGTAGACCCGGCCGTCCTCGAAGTTGGAAAACCACACCCGGTCGCCGGACACCGCATAGGCACCGCCGCCGTATTCATGCACCCGCGAGCGGACGTTGAACGGCGGCGGGGTGATGTCCACGGCTTGTTCCGCGCCGTCGGCTCGAACCAGGACGTTGCGTCCCCCTTCTCCCGGGCGCCCTTCGAGCCAGCCGAGTCGGCCCGCGTCCAGGCTCACCGATGCGAGCCGCACCGTCTCGGCCACGATGGCATCGGGGGTGATTGGGGAGGGCCATGTGCCGAAAGGAAGTGTCTTCATGATGGGCATCGCTCCAGCGCGCGTGCAAGTCAGCGTTCAGGTCGGAATCCTGTCGTGAGGGGCCGGCCGCCGGACTGCTCGATTCGGAATCACCCGCGCCACCTTCTTGGGTCCCAGGACTGGTGGACGACGGCAATCACCGGCAAGGTTGTCGACCCGCAAAGTGGCGTTCCTGTCAGAACTGCCTTGCCACCGCCATGCCGAGCCAGCAGCCGGCGATGCACAGCACGACGCTCAACCCCACGTTCATGCCTGCCCTGGCGTGATCGCCTTGCTGGATCAGGAGCAATGTGTCCATCGAGAATGTCGAGAATGTCGTGAACGCACCCAGACACCCGACGGCGATGGCGGCGCGCCATTCGGGTGGGATCTCGTAGCGCTCGAAGAACAGGACGTACACGACGCCCATCGCCAGTGATCCGACGACGTTCACCACGAGAATGCCGAACGGGAACCCCCGTCCGGTCAGGGCGTACACGCCCTCGGCGATCCACCAGCGCAGCAGCGCGCCGCACGCGCCACCCGCCGCGATCGCCAGCATCGTTCTCACCGTCGGCCCCGGTTCATCCGCAACGCCGGTGGATGCGACCGACATGGTGCGACGGCGCGCGGTATTGCAGCCGGCGCAACTCAAACCACCGTCGAGCCGGAAAAGGCTTCAGCTTCCGCACAACCGAAGCGGATCGTGGATGAAGAATCCGGAACGAGGCTTGGGGTCGAACCATGTCGATTTCGGCGGCATCACCTGTCCCGCGTCGGCCACTGCGACGAGTTCGTCCATGCTCGTCGGATAGAGCGCGAAAGCGGTGCGCCAACCCTCCCGGCAGGCGCGCTCGAGCTGGCCGAGACCATCTGTTCCGGCGATGTAGCCAAGGCGGTCGTCGTCTCGCGGATCGTCAATGCCGAGAATCGGCCCGATGACTCGCGCTTGCAGAATCGCGGCGTCGATGGCGTCCGCGGGACCCGGCGGACGTGATACGTGGTCGGGCAATCGAAAACGGAACCAGCGGCCATCGACATGGACGGCGAACTCGCCGCGCATCCTCGGCAGCGCCGCGTCGATGTCATCTTCCGCCAGTGGTTCGACGACGAAGCTCTCGGAGAGGCGGGTGAGAAATGAGTCGGTGGAGTGCCCGCCGAGGTCTCGCACGACGCGGTGGTAGGGCAGGATTCGAAGCTCGTCGTCGGGGAAGAGTACGACGAGCAGTCGGGCGTCCGCCTCGGTGGTCGAGAACCTGGCTGTCGCGGCACATCGGTGGTGTCCATCGGTCAGATAGGCCGTCGAGACGACTTCGAAGGCGCTGATGAGCGAATGCGCTTCCGAGCCATCGAGTACCCAGATGTCGTGCTCGACTCCGTCCTCGGTGGTGTGGGAGACCGCGGGTCGGGTGCGTGTCGCGGTGTCCAGTCGGCTCCGAATCGCGTCGTCGCCGCGGTAAGCGAGCGAGACAGGGCTCGACGCCGTTCGGACGTGATCGATGTACTGGGCGAGCGCGTCTTCGCGCGCGATGCGCGTGAATTCGTGACGTCTGATACGGCCGTCCAGATAGGCCTCGATTGACATCTCCGCAACCACGCCGCGCTGTACGTGCCCCCCGCTGGCAAGCCGGTAGACGAACACGCACTGCGGTTGTGCAACGAATCGCCCCGCCTCGATACATCTGCGCACGAATCGCGCGTTCCGTCCGAGAACCACCGACGGGCTGGGTGCTTCGTCCGAAGGGTACTCCTCGGACGAGCGCATCGCGTTCAGATAGTTCTCGGGGTGGCTGTCCGCGTACCGGCGCCGTTCCTCGGGGGTCAGCGAGTCGTAGAGTGGCGCGACGACCGTGCCGGCCCATTCCGCCGCGACGAGAGAACCCTCGAATGGATGGATGAACGCCACGCTTGCCGCCCGTCGGCCGCGTCACCCGTGCTCGTCGCGGAACCGTTGCATGAAGTCGGCCAGGGCTTCGACGCCGGAGCGCGGCATCGCGTTGTAGATGCTCGCACGACATCCTCCCACGCTGCGATGGCCCTTCAGGTTGAGCAGATCCGCGGACTTCGATTCGGCCAGAAAGCGGCTTTCGAGCGCCTCGCTCGGCAGCCGAAACACCACGTTCATGTGGGAACGCGAGGCACGGTGCACGGGACAGGAGTAGAAGCCGTCGCTTTCGTCGATCTGCCGGTACACGATTCCCGCCTTGTCCGCCGCCTCGCGCTCGATGGCGTCCAGGCCGCCCCTGGCCTTCATCCACTTCAGTACCTTGCCGACCATCGCGATGGTGAACATCGGGGGGGTGTTGAACAGCGACTCCTTGTCGAGGTGGACGTCGTAGCGCAGGTAGCGGGCAATGGACTCGTTGGCGGGGCACGCGACAGACTTGCGGATGAAGACCAGAGCCATGCCGGCCGGTCCAAGATTCTTCTGCACGCCACCGTAGACGAGGTCGAACCGGTCCCATGGAATCGGCCGGGCCATCAGCTCCGAGGACATGTCGGCGACGAGCGGGACGTCCACCGCCGGGAAGTCCGGGAACCGGATGCCGCCGATGGTCTCGTTGGTCGTGATGTGGAGGTAGCGTGTCCCGTCGCGCACCTCGATCTCGGAATCTCCCGGGGTGCGGGCGTACCCGTCGGCGGCGCCGTCCCATGCGGTGTAGATCTCGCCGTAGTGCCGGGCGTCCGCAATGGCACCCTTCGCCCATGCTCCCGTGTTCACATAGCCGGCGCGTTCGCCCGGACGAAGCAGATTCATCGCGACCATGGCGAATTGCAGGATCGCGCCGCCCTGGATGAACAGCACGTCGAAGTCCTCCGGCGCCCTGAAGACCTCCAGCGCCAGATGCCTTGCCTCCTGATGGACCGTGTCGTACTCCCCCGCACGGTGGCTCATCTCGATGAGCGAGAGGCCGGCTCCCTGGTAATCGAGGAACTCGTCGCGCATTTCCTCCAGCACGCTGGTGGGAAGCGTGCACGGCCCCGCGCAGAAGTTGTGCTTGCGATTGGACATCGTCCCTGTCCCGATCAGGCGGCGTCCGGCGCCGCGTTTACGCAGTTGAGCACCTTACCATCGACGAAAGCGTCGATGACGTTCAGCACGCCATCCGCGACTGCGAGCTGCGCCTGTTCGGTGGAGGCGCCGATGTGGTGGGTCCCGTACACCTTCGGATGGCGGGCCAGCGCGGACTCGAATCGGCCTTCGCCGCTCGCCGGTTCGCCGTCGTAGACGTCGACCACCGCTCGAATTCCGTTCGATTCGAGAGCCTCGAGCAATGCGGACTCGTCGACGACGTCGGAGCGCGACGTGTTGACGAGGACGGCACCCGGGCGCATGCGGGCCAGGACGTCGCGATTGACGAGTCCTTTCGTCTGTGCACCGCCGGGAACGTGCAGGGAGAGGTAGTCGCTGTGCTCGGCGAGTTCCGCGAGCGAAGGCAGCTCCGTCGCCCCCACCGCGGTGAGGCGTGCCCGGGCGGCATCGCCTCGACGAGGGCTCGCGATAACCAGGATTCGCATCCCGAACGCCGCCGCCCGTTCCGCCACCGCCATGCCGATTGCCCCCGCCCCCACGATGCCGAGTGAGCGTCCGAACAACCCGCGGGATTTGGAATACCCCTTCTTGTTCCAGACACCGTTGCGCAAGTCCGCGACATTGTCAGGAATCCGGCGATCGGCGGAAATGATCAGTCCCAGCGTGAGCTCGGCCACCGCCAGCGCGTTCGCGCCAGGCACGTTGCAAACGTCGACCCCCAGTTCCCGCGCGCGCAAGATGTCGATGGTGTTGGTGCCGGCTCCGGCGCGCACGACGAGCCTCAGCGTATTCGCGGCCTCCAGCGTCGCGGCACCGACACGGGTGCTGCGTACCACGAGCGTGTCGAAATTCGAGACGACGCCGGGGAGGTCATCGCCGGTGAGCGTCGGTGCAAGCTCGCACTCGTGACCGTGACGGCGGAGCCGCTCGATTTGCGGCGACGGAAACGCATCAGCGAACAGAATTTTCATGACGTCGCTTCGATGGATCGCCGTTTCATCGTGACGTTCGTCATGCGTGCGAGGATGTCCGACACCCCCGGTTTCGGCGATTCCCTGGTCCCTGGCTCGTCGACAATTGCGCGCGAGGCAATTCTCGGCAAAGTCGATGCATTGTCGCTGTCGCGGGAACGACTACACCGGCACCAACTCCGTCATTCGCGAGCACGCGGAGTCCAGTGTGTCCACCAGGTTGTCCGGTTGCCTTGTCCCCGACGCAATCTTGCTGCAACCGACAGAGAAGTCGTCGGATCGAACCTCTGCGGTCCCCGGAGGAGTGGCTGGTCGCTGTCGTTCGAGGAGGGCGGAACGGGAATCGGCATCCGGCCGGAGAATCCGCGACCGCCTGCATGCGCAGGGTCGACGCGCTCGGCTGCGCAGACCGACAAGGAACGAGGCAGCGCAGGTGACTGCACTGCCTCGTTCGGCTTTGCTTCAGGTACGACTCGAGTTCGAATTTCAGGCTTCGAGGGCGAGCTCGTTGAAGAAGATGTACTGGGTGGGGTGCATCGCGAAGCCCTTGAGCTGCTTGGTGTGGGCGGCGAAGACGTTGCGCCAGATGGGCTGAATGATGGGGCCGTCCTCCTGCATGATCGTCTGCAATTCGCCGATGGCCACTCTGCGCTCTTCCACGTCCAGGATCCCTTCCGCCGCAGTGAGCAGCCGGTCGAACTCGGGGTTGGCGTAGCCCGACTCGTTCCAGGGTACGCCGCTGCGATACGCGAGCCCGAGCACCATGAGTCCGAGGGGACGGTGTGCCCAGCCGGTCATGCCGAAGCCGGCCTTGGTCCAGATGTCCCAGTACGCAGCGCCCGGCATCACGTTCATCGCGACCCGAATGCCCGCTTCCGCCCACTGCTCGACCATCGCCTGGACCGCGCTGATTTGCCAAGGTTCGTTGTTGTTGCAGGCGATCTCGACATCGATGCCGTCGGGATAACCTGCGTCCGCCAGCAATGCCTTCGCCGCGTCGACGTTGCGACTCATGAACGCCAGCTCCTTGTACTCGGGATGGATCGGGCACACGTGGTGGTGCTCGGCTGCCAGCCCGTTGTCCTGGAACACGAGCTCCAGTACGCGCGGGGTGTCGACCGCGAGCCGCATGGCCTTGCGTACCCTCGGGTCGTCGAAGGGCTTCTCGTCGACGCGGGTGCGGGCGACTCCGGTGGCCGCGGTGGTCGCCTGGTAGATGTCGATGTGATCGAGTCCCTGGAGCACCGGAAGCGTGGTGACGTCCACGTGATACCAGCCGTGGACCTGCTTCGACGCGATCGCGCCGATTCCGGCGGAGGGATCGTCGCCCAGGTCGATGTAGTGCACGGCGTCCAGGTACGGCCCTTTGCCCCAGTACTCGCTGCGGGCCTTGACCTTCGCCTGCACTCCGACCTCGACCTCGACGAGCTCGAAGGCTCCGGTCCCGTTCGAGCCGGGCTGGAACACGCCGTTCTCTTCCGGATCGAGCATCGGAAGCGGGTAGTGGAACAGGTGCTCCGGCACCGCGACCTGCGGAACCTTGAGGTTGAGCCGCACCGTATGGGCGTCGACTCGTTCGATGGCGTTCGCATCCCAGACCTTCTCGCCCGCGTCGTCCATGATGTAACCCTTCATCAGGCCGAGCACCGACGAGCCGGTGGCGGGGTCGAGGCAGTGCTCGAGGTTCCAGACGACGTCGTCGGCGCCGAACTGGCGCCCGTTGTGCCAGTTCACGTCCTTGCGCAAATGAAGGGTCCATGTGCGGAGATCGTTCGACGCTTCCCACTGCTCGCACAGCGATGGGCGAGTGATGTTGTCGGCTGTCGTCTTGGTCAGGTACTCGCAAACCTGCCGGCAAATCTGTTCCTCGTACCAGGCGTACGTGTGCGGATTCGACACGTCGAGCACGCGCACGCCGTAGCGGTAGGTGCCGCCCCTTGGCATCGATGCGGCGTTCGCCGTCGGGGCGGTGAGACCGACGAGCGAGTATGCGGTGGTCGCGGATACCCCGAGAAGGGTGGCGGTTCGCAGGAATTCACGTCGTGAGCAGCGGCCCTCCGCAAATTGCTGCTTGAGCTTCGGAAGATAGGGATGTTCGTTCAGGTCCTTCATGATGGCTTCTCCCAGGCGACGGTGGATCGATCAGGCGCGACAATCTGGACGACATTTCATCGAATCACGGACGAGGACGCGGGCTTGACCGGCATCGCCACGTTGAACACGGCCCGGGGTGCTCGACGCATTGCCAGGTACGCCCAGGCGCCCTGACTCGCATTCGCCTCACGAATCCAGCCATCTCCGTGCCCTCGCTTCGCGAACCTGTGTGACAGTGTCCGGACTCTGCGTTGACGAGTATCCCTCAGTGTCATCGGTTGCTGAAGGAAAAACAGCCCGAAATCCTGCCGCCCCTGAACTCCCCGGACCTGGGCGTCGCTTGCGAATCGCCGAATCCCGGGTGTCCCGTCGCGCCCAGCGTCCGCTTCCCGTATTGCGCTGCATGCGGAACGCGCGCGCAGCCGGGACGGCGCTGCATGCAGTGCCGCGATTCCGGGCGCGCTCCAGGAATTCAGTGCGTCGGAGTGCCTGTATTCGGCGACTTCAGAACGCCTCGGCCTCCATCGCCATGACCGAGTCGGCGCCGGCGGTCAGCGTCGCGAGCAGCGAGGCGGTATTGGGAAGCAGACGCCGGACGAAGAACCTCGCGGTCGCGAGTTTCGCCTTGTAGAACCCGGTGTTGTCCCCATCCTGGTTCGCGAGGGCGATTTCCGCGCTCTCCGCCCACATTCGCCCGAATGAGACGAGCGCGAGAAGTCGCAAGTAGTCGTATGACGCGGCACCTACCTCGTCCGGGTTCACCTGCGCCGCCTCGTTCAGCCACTGCGTGGCCTGCTGCAGTCGCGCGAGGGCGGCGCCGAGGGGTTGCACGAACTCTGCAAGCTCCGACTTGCCGCGACGTTCGGCCACGAAGTCCGATACCCCTTCCATGTACGCGTGGATGGCACGCCCCCCGTTCATCGGGAGCTTTCGTCCGGCAAGGTCGAGCGCGTGGATGCCGTTCGCACCTTCGTAGATCTGCGAGATCCGAGCATCGCGAACGAGCTGCTCCATGCCCCATTCCGAAATGTATCCGTGACCCCCGAATACCTGTTGGCACAGATTGCAGCTCTCGAAGCCGTAGTCGGTGAAGAACGCTTTCACGACCGGGGTGAACAGTGCGACCGAGTCGGCGGCCGCCTCGCGCACCGTCGGGTCCGGATGATGGGTGGAGCGATCGACCTGAAGGGAAACCCACCCGAGCAGGGCGCGGGCGGCTTCGTTGTACGCGCGGGTAGTGAGCAGCATGCGGCGCACGTCGGGGTGCACGATGATGGGATCGGCCGGCAGATCCGGAGCCGACGGGCCCTTGAGGCTCCGGCCCTGAAGCCGGTCGCGCGCATAGGCGGCCGCGTTCTGATAGGCGACCTCGGCCAGCGACAGCCCCTGCTGGCCGACCATGAGGCGTTCGTAGTTCATCATCGAAAACATTGCGCGCATCCCGCGATGCGGCTCCCCGACCAGATAGCCGGTCGCTCCGTCGTAGTTCATCACGCATGTGCTCGCGCCCCGGATTCCCATCTTGTGCTCGATCGAGCCGCAGTGGACGGCATTCCGCTCGCCCGGTGAGCCGTCCTCGTTGGCAAGGAACTTGGGCACGAGGAACATGCTGATGCCCTTCACGCCCGGGGGCGCGTCCGGCAACCGGGCGAGGACGAAGTGAACGATATTCTCGCTCAAATCCTGATCGCCACCGGTGATGAAGATCTTGGTCCCGGTCACCCGGTAGCGACCGTCGCCGATCGATTCGGCCCGGGTACGCAGCAGACCGAGATCGGTGCCGCAGTGCGACTCCGTGAGACACATGACGCCGGACCAGGTGCCGTCGACGAGCTTTGCCAGATATCGCCTGCGCAAATCGTCGCTGCCATGCTTGTCGAGCGCGATGCAGGCTCCGTGCGTCAGTCCCGTGTACAGCGCGAGCGCCATGTTCGACGACTGCAGCATCTCCTCGACGAATACGCTGAGGGTATGAGGCAGCCCCTGCCCCCCGAAATCCGGATTGCACGTCAGCCCACCCCATCCGCCTTCGACGTAGGCGCGGTACGCGTCGCGGAATCCGGTCGGGGTGCGCACCTCTCCGTCCTCGAAGGTGCAACCTTCCTGGTCGCCGACCCGGTTGAGCGGAAACATCACGTTCTCGCAGAGCTTCGCAGCCTCTTCGAGGATCGGGTCGATCAGGTCTCGCGTCGCGTCCTCGAATCCGGGCAGCGCCGCGAATTCCCGTTCGGCACCGAGAAGCTCGTGCAGCACGAACTGCATGTCGCGAAGAGGCGCCTGGTAGGTGGCCATTGGTCTCAATCTCCAAGAGTTGGGTTAAGGGTCGAGTCGGTCTCGCCGGGGTGGTTGCGGTGGAGAATTCCGATCGCCTGTCGAAAGACTCCGGGTGCCGTGCGCGCGAGCGTGGGTTCCTGCGTTGGCGGAATTCCGTGCCGGTCGGCGTCGCAATGTCGTCATGGAAGTCTCGATTGGGTCGGTCGGGAGGTTGCCGGCTCGCGCGTCGGGTCATGTGCAGGCACGTTACATGTTCGGGTAGTTCGGGCCGCCGCCGCCTTCCGGGGTGACCCAGTGGATGTTCTGGGTCGGATCCTTGATGTCGCATGTCTTGCAGTGCACGCAGTTCTGCGCGTTGATCTGAAGCTTGGGATCGTCTTCCCCGTCCTGAACGATCTCGTACACCCCGGCCGGACAGTAGCGCTGCTCGGGGGCGTCGTACTCGGCGAGATTGATCGCAATCGGTACCGTGTTGTCCTTCAGCGTGAGATGTACCGGCTGGTCCTCCTCGTGATTCGTGTTGGAGAGGAAGACCGACGAGTTCCGATCGAAGCTGACCTCGCCGTCCGGTTTCGGATACTCGATACGAGAGCACGCGGACGCCTTCTTCAGCGCAGCATGGTCCGCATGGTGGCGCAGCGTCCATGGCGCCTTGCCCCGAAGCACGTAGGTGTCGAGCCCGGAGTAGAGCATCCCGCCCCACAGACCCCAGCGAAACGACGGCCGGAGATTGCGCACGCGATGCAGCTCGTCCCAGACCCAGGTGGCTTCGAGACGGGTCCGATAGTCCACAAGCTCGGATGGAGATGACCCGTCCCGCAATCCGTCGAAAATCGCTTCCGCCGCGGTCATTCCGGACTTCATGGCGGTGTGCGTGCCCTTGATCTTCGGAACGTTGAGGAAGCCTGCGGTATCTCCGACCAGCAGCCCGCCCGGGAATGTGAGCTTCGGCAGTGACTGGATGCCGCCTTCGCTGATGGCTCGCGCACCGTAGGCAATCCGCCGACCGTCCTCGAAGGTGGGGCGGATCTTCGGATGCGTCTTGAAACGCTGGAATTCCTCGAACGGACTGAGGTGCGGATTGGCATAGTCGAGCCCGACGACGAACCCTACCGCCACCTGGTTGTCTTCGAGGTGATACAGGAACGAGCCGCCGTAGGTCGAGCGGTCGAGCGGCCACCCGAGGGTGTGCACGACGAGTCCTTGCTCGTGCTTCGCGGGGTCGATTTCCCACAGCTCCTTGATGCCGATCCCGTAGGTCTGCGGATCGACCCCTGCGCGCAAGTCGAAGCGCTCGAACAGCGACTTGGTCAGGTGACCGCGGCAGCCTTCGGCGAACACCGTGACCCGCGCATGCAGCTCGACTCCCGGCTCGAAGCCACCCTTGGGCTGCCCGTCGCGTCCCACCCCCATGTCCTGTGTCGCGACGCCCTTGACCGCGCCGTCCTCGCGGTAGAGCACCTCGGAGGCGGGAAATCCGGGAAATATGGAGACATCGAGTGCCTCCGCCTGCTCGCCCAGCCAGCGGCAAAGATTCCCGAGGCTGATGATGTAGTTCCCGTCGTTGTGCATCTGCGGCGGCGTGGGGAGCTTCACCGCGCCGCCCCTGGTGAGGAACAGGAACCGGTCCTCTCGCGCGGGTGTGTGGAGCGGCGCGCCGCGCTCCTTCCAGTCCGGGAACAGTTCTTCGAGCGAGCGCGGTTCCAGCACCGCGCCGGAGAGAATGTGGGCGCCGACCTCGGAGCCCTTCTCGACGATGCAGATTGAAAGGTCGGTGTCCTGTTCCGCGCAGAGCTGCCGCAACCTGATCGCAGCCGAGAGCCCCGACGGTCCCGCCCCGACGACGACGACATCGAACTCCATCGACTCGCGTTCCACGACCAATCCTTCCCCTGCGCATTCGGCGTGCGCGCGCAATGGAGGCATTTTCGTCGCGCCGCAGCAACTGAGCAAGGCACCGCGCATTGCGTGTCGGCAGAGCCGGAATTAAGCTTGCGCGTCTTTTTTCCGGCGCTTGGAAAACCGAGGCGCGAGGGGCGCAGAAAATGAAGGTATTGGTCGCGGTCAAGCGGGTGATCGACTACAACGTCAAGGTCCGGGTGAAGGCGGACCAGAGCGGCGTCGAGCTCGCGAACGTGAAGATGTCGATGAATCCGTTCGACGAGATTGCGGTCGAGGAGGCGCTGCGTCTGAGGGAGGCGGGGAAGGCCGACGAAGTTGTCGCGATTTCGCTCGGCGTGCAGCAATGCCAGGAGACGATCCGCACCGCTCTCGCCATGGGGGCCGACCGGGGCATCCTGATCCGGACCGACGCCGAGCTCGAGCCGCTCGCCATCGCCAAGCTGATGAAGGCGATCGTCGAGCGCGAGCAGCCGGGGTTGGTCATCACCGGCAAGCAGTCGATCGACGGCGACAACACCCAGACCGGCCAGATGCTCGCCGCCCTGCTGGGCTGGCCGCAGGGAACGTTCGCGTACCGAATCGAGATCGGCGACGACGGGATGGACCTGACCCGCGAGATTGACGGGGGCCTCGAGACGGTCAGACTCCGGATGCCTGCGGTGGTGACCACCGACCTGCGACTCAACGAGCCGCGATTCGCATCGCTCCCCAACATCATGAGAGCGAAGAAGAAACCTGTCGATACGTTCACCCCGGAGGACCTCGGCGTCGACATCACCCCGCGGGTGAAGACGCTCAAGGTCACCGAGCCGCCGAAGCGCGACGCGGGAGTGCGCGTCGAGAGCGTGGCCGATCTTGTCGACAAGCTGAAGAACGAAGCGAAGGTGATCCAGTGAGCGTTCTCGTCATCGCCGAACACGACAACGCCGCGCTCGCCGCGGCTACCCTGAACACGATCGCCGCGGCACGCGAGTTCGGCGACGACGTGCACGTGCTGGTCGCCGGCGCCGGATGTGCCGCCGTGGCCGATGCTGCTGCGAAGGCCGACGGCGTCAGCAAGGTGCGGGTCGCGGACGATCCGGCGTACGCGAGCCAGCTTGCCGAGAATCTCGCGAGCTTGATCGTCAGCCTGGCCGGCGACTACTCGCACGTTCTCATTGCGGCAACGAAGGCGGGCAAGAACGTGCTGCCGCGAGCCGCGGCGTTGCTGGACGTCTCTCCGATCTCGGACATCAGCGGCGTCGAGTCGGCCGACACGTTCGTGCGTCCCATCTATGCCGGCAATGCGATCGCCACCGTTCAGTCGAGCGATTCGATCAAGCTGATTTCGGTGCGGGCAACCTCGTTCGATGCGGTCGCGGAGGAAGGCGGTACGGCTGCCGTGGAGAGCGTCGAGCCTTCCGGAGACAGCGGCTTGTCCTCTTTCCTCGGCCAGGACCTCACGCAGTCCGAGCGACCGGAGCTCACCTCGGCACGGATCGTCATTTCCGGTGGGCGGGGCATGCAGAGCGGGGACAACTTCACGCTCCTGGAGGAGGTCGCCGACAAGCTGGGCGCCGCGGTCGGCGCATCGCGGGCCGCGGTCGATGCCGGATTCGTTCCGAACGACTATCAGGTCGGACAAACCGGGAAGGTGGTAGCCCCCGATCTCTACATTGCGGTGGGGATCTCGGGCGCGATCCAGCACCTTGCCGGCATGAAGGAGAGCAAGGTCATCGTCGCGATCAACAAGGACGAAGAGGCGCCGATCTTTCAGGTGGCCGACTACGGTCTGGTCGCGGACCTGTTTCAGGCGGTGCCCGAGCTGAGCGCCGAGCTGTCGAAGTCGTAGCAGGACACCCGCGCCGGATCAGGTTCCGATCCGGCACGGGCACCGAGGCACTCGGTGTTGTCCGGCCGGAGGGGTCGCCGGAATCGGCGGCCCGATTACCACTCCCGTGGCGAGTCGCACCCGAGGCCGGATGACGCGGCGCGAATCCGATTTGCCGGACAAGAATTTCTCCTGCCGGACCGGACCGCGGAAAATCCTCGAAGTCAGAGGACGTTCAGGACGGATTCCGCGCCCGATTCTTCCACCTTGGCGGGTTGGTCGACGTGCAGGTGAGTGACGACACCGTCCTCTACCACCATCACGTAACGCTGGGAACGCACGCCGAGACCGAGGCTGACGAGGTCCAGTTCGAGACCCGCTTCCCTGGTGAATTCGCCGTTGCCGTCGGCGACCATGTGGATGGCGTCTGCGTTCTGAGCCTTGCCCCACGCATCCATCACGAAGGCATCGTTGACCGAAAGGCAGACGATGTCGTCCACGCCCTTCGCCTTGATCTTGTCGGCATTGGCGACGAAGCCGGGCAGATGGGCGGCTGAACAGGTCGGGGTAAATGCACCCGGCACTGCGAACATCACCACCTTCTTGCCTCCGAACAGATCCTGGCTCGAGAGTCCGCCGGGTCCGTTCTCCGTCATGTGGGCGAGTCCGGCGCTCGGAACCTTGTCTCCAACCTTGATGGTCATCGTTCTTCGTCCTCTCGTTTGCTGTAGATGAGCGCAATCTTCGCGTGGCCGCGCTTCGACCACAAGCGAACCGGGCACTTCTTCCTCGACTGGATTCGAGATGCGCAGGTGTGCGGAGACGACACGGACCGGTTCAGTCGACGTAGCGGCCGAACCGCACGGCCGATTCTCCTCGCCGCAGACGACGCGAGGGCATGATGAGCACGCAGTTCGGATATGGAGTGCGCACGGCACGCTCTCCGTCCCAGCCGATGACAGTACCCTCGTCGGCGATCACCTCCATGCCCCGATAGTCGTCGACGAACCAGAAGCGGTCGGACTCGATGGTCACCGGTCCGGTCACGTCGATGGTTCGTTGTGCCGGTGGTGTGGTCGCCGGGAGCCGAGCGTCCACCCAGTCTCGTGCGACCGCGCCCGTGCAGGCCAGGAACCGCAGCGCCACCTCGAGGGCGACCCGATCCGTTCCGGTAGTCCAGTGCTGTCCGCATTCGATGAGCAGGGCATTGCGTTCGCTGTCCCGATCGCCGAATGCCGCGTAGTCGCGCATCCGTGTGCCGGCGGCGTGGCCGGCGTCGCAAACGACATGGACCGGCGATCCCACATCGAGCGCGAGCCGTCTGCCCTTGTCGTGGCGGCCTGCGAGCATCAATGGTGGTGTCGCATGCTGCATGGAATGGATGTCGAGAAGCAGGTCCACCGTATCCACCAGCGGGCGGACTTCCCGTGCCCGACGCAACTCGACGCTGTCCCGGGGGCCGTCGAGCACCTCGGCGGACCACACCCGATTGAAGTCCTCGTCGACGTAGCGCGAGACGACGGGGTTGGCGGGGTCGAACCGGCCGTAGGCGGCGACATTCATGAAGGCCACGGTGAGTTTCCCCTGCCGCGGTCGGACTTCCTCGCGCAGCAGGTAGTCGAGAGCGTGTGCGCCGCAGAGTTCGTTGCCGTGAACCAGCGCACTCAGCATGACGTGCGCACCGGCGCCACCGCTGTCGAAAGTCGTCACGTAGTCGACGCCGGTATTGCCCTGGCGATATTGCGATATGTCGGGTGCGTTCAGCTCGACCGGACAGGAACTGGAGACCATTGGCTGCGGAGCGATTGAGTAAGTGAACCGATGAGCCCCCGCTTCGTCCGAAGCGTGCCTCCGCGGGGATGTCGGGCAGAGTGCCAGCCTGCTGCAATATCGCGCAATACCGGAACCGTCACAATCGCGCGCCCGCGCGCCGCATGATCTCCGGACCATCGGGCCGTCGGACGTGCCAGTCACGGGCGCCGGCCCGCGCGCCGCACACGTATCGCGTGCAGGGGTTCGACGTCACGGTCCGAGACTCCTGCGCCATCGTCCCGGCGTCGGGAACGACGGGCGTTCCGACACGCGGACGGACGTGACCCGATATCCAGAAGATTCGTTCAAGGTTCGTTCAAAGCCCTTGACATCTGTGGGATTAATCCCTATGTTGCACTGCATCAATGTTGCAGCGCAACAAGCATGTTGAAACCACAACTACTGGAGATGAACACCATGAGCGCCAAGAAGACCGCACAGCCGTTCAAGCCACCGATCGAACTGTACACAGCGATGCTGGACCAGACGATTCGCGCCAACCGCATCGTCGCCAAGGGCATCGAGCGCACCCTCGAGGAGCAGCTCGGGCTTTTCGAGGCGGCTATCGACACCACGCGCCCCTTCGCCGCCGCCAAGCAGCCCGAAGACGTGCTGGCGATACAGATGGATGCGTGGAAGACGCTGAGCGAGAAGCTGGTCGCGACCACCGGCAAGCTCGCGGAGATTCAGCGCGAGACCGGTTCCGAGCTCAAGGACGTCGTCGCCGACAGCGTCAAGGTCGTCAACGAGACCATGCCGAAGGCCGCCTGACCAAACCCGCATCCGGCTCCTCGGATGCAGTCCATTCTCCGGCGGTCGTGGGCGTTCTGTCCGCGCCGCCGGTGCCAGGGATGTGCCGGCATGGCCTCTTGACCGCCCTGGTTCGGGAGGCGATCGTCGGGCAATTGTCGATTGCGGAGCCCATCGCGCCAGAAGTCCTTCGCTTGACGGAAATGTTCCGGGGGCACATTGTGCGGCCCGAGTTCACGGTGCGCTGCATATACGGGGCAGGGTGCGCCGCCTTCCGGGACAACCGAGCGGCCGCATGCGTCGCTCTGCGCGACATCTTCGACTCCGACTTCGATCGGCAGTACGACGGGGTGACGCCGACGTGTGACGAACTCGTCGGTCTCGGCGGTTGCGCGTCCGCTCCGATCGACGGCAACTCGGCCCACGTGAGCGTCGCTCCCGAATCGGCGACAGGAGCCCGGTGACATGCATCAAGCGGTCGATCCCCGGGGACATGCTCTGTGGACCGCCAGCGAAGCGGCGGCCCGCGCCTGCAACGCGGGCGTCGAGGGGTACACGGAATTCCGCGCAGACACCATGGAATACCTCGACGCGGCGATCGCCGCCGACGCCGATTTCGCTCTGCCGAAGCTGGTCAAGGCCTGGGTGCTGCATGCGGCTCGCGACTGGAAGCATGCAACCACCATCGAGCGTCTCGCCGACGATGTCGAGCGCTGCGTCGACCCCTGCGACGACCGCGCCGTGGACTACCTGGCATCCCTTCGTTTCGCCGGCGAGGGGCGCGGGGTCGAGTCCGCCACCACGCTGGAGGGCCTGCTCGATCGCCACCCCACGGACCTGCTGGCACACCGCGTGCTGCAGTTCGAGCTGTTCTGGAACGGCCGTGCTGACTGGATGTGCGACATCGTCGAACGAGCCGCATCGCACTGGGACGGGACCGTCCCAGGCTACGCGACCTACCTGTCGTGTCGGGCATTCTCCAACGAGGAGGCGGGCCGCTACGAGGCCGCGGAGCGCTGCGCGCGCACCGCGGTCGAACTCGATGCCGCCAATGTGTGGGGCGCGCATGCGTTCGCGCACGTGGCGCTCATGCACCGAATCGGATTCGACCGGGTCGAGAGCCGTTCGTTCTACTGCGATGCGATGGCACCCGCGCAGTCGGCGCACCGCCTGCCGGCGTGAGCGCGGAACGGTATCGGCGCGTTGGCGACCTGGCCATCGCACGGGTGATCGAGATGACATTCTCGACCCTGGCACAGGAGTTCTTTCCCGGGACCCGGGACGAGGACTGGGCTCCGCACCGCGAATGGCTGGCTGCGGAGGGCGCCTACGATCTCGCGACCGGAAACCTCCTCCTGCCGGTGCAGAGCTACGTCGTGCGCACCAGCCGGCACACGATTCTCGTCGACACCTGCATCGGCAACGACAAGCAGCGCACCCATCGTCCCGCGTGGCACATGAAGTCCGACACCACGTACATGGACAATCTCCGCGCGGTCGGGCTGACCTGCGAGGACATCGACATCGTGATGTGCACGCACCTGCACCTCGATCACGTCGGCTGGAACACCCGCCTCGCCGACGGGCGATGGGTGCCGACCTTCCCGAATGCCACCTACCTCATGTCGGGCAAGGAGCTGGAGGCATTTCGGTACGTGGACCAACCGGTGAGCTTCCCCTCGATGGTTGACAGCGTCCTTCCCGTCGTCGACGCGGGACAGGCACACCTCGTCGAGAGCGATCACGTGATCGACGACGAGGTCCGGCTCGAGCCGACGCCGGGGCATACCCCCGATCACTTGTAAGCGGGCAAAATGGGCCGTGGTTGCAGAACGGCGATCAGTGTGATGGCGGACCGTGGTGGTTCGAGCCAAGGTCGGAGCGCAAGGGGGCGTCGGCGAACAGCGACTTCCACATCCGCGGGGTGAGTTCGATGGCGCGG
>JAJDUQ010000125.1 GCA_022826505.1 Gammaproteobacteria bacterium | reverse complement strand
TCGCGCCCTCGCCGATCGGGTGCAGGAAGCGCTCGCCGGGCGCGGGCTGGAGTGGGAGCTGCTCCTCGTCGACGATGATTCCAGGGACGGCACGGAGGACGTGGTCACGGAGCTCGGCCGCCGCCTGCCGGTTCGCCTGCGCGTGCGCCGCGAGCCGCAACGCGACCTCTCGCTCTCCGTCCTGCTCGGAATCCGTCTCGCGCGCTTCGACCGGGTGGTGGTCATGGACGCCGACCTCTCCCACCCGCCCGAGCGCATCCCGGACCTTCTCGCCGCCCTCGATGCGGGGGCGGACCTCGCCCTCGGCAGCCGCTACGCCCCCGGCGCATCGGTGGACCGCGGCTGGAGCCGGCGCCGGCTTCTCGGCTCGCGCCTCGCGACCGCGCTCGCACGGCCCCTCGTCACTTGCGCCGACCCGCTCTCGGGATTCTTCGCCGCGGATCGCCGCACCCTGCCGGTGCCCGAGTATGCGCGCCCCATCGGCTACAAGATCGCGCTGGAGCTCATGGTTCGCGGACGGCTGCGGGTCGCCGAGGTGCCCATCGTCTTCAACGACCGGCGCATCGGCTCGAGCAAGATGGGCTGGCGCACACTGGCCGCCTATGTCCGCCAGCTCGCGCGGCTCTATCGCTTCCATCTCGCCGGCCGCTGGCGCCGGGCGCCGAAGGGCGCGCGGACCGCAGCGAACCGAGAGCGCCCGAAACCCGGAGCGACGCCATGACCAGTGCTCGGGCACCCGAGGGGAACGGTCGTTCGACGACCCCACCGCTCGTTCCCGTCATCCTCGCCGGCGGCGCGGGCGAAAGACTCTGGCCGCTCTCGCGCGCGCATCACCCCAAGCCGTTCATCGCGCTGCTCGGCGACGACACCCTGCTTCAGGCCACCGCGCGGAGGCTTGCGTTCGTCGAAGACGCGCAGCCGCCCATCGTCGTGTGCAACGAGGCGCACCGATTCACGGCCGCCGAGCAGCTGCGCGCGGGCGGGGTGTCTCCGGCCGCCATCGTGCTGGAGCCGGTGGCCCGCGGCACGGCGCCGGCCATCGCCGCCGCTGCCCTCGAGGCGCTCGCCCGATGCGAGGCGGGCGCCGACCCCGTGCTCCTGGTGCTCCCGTCCGACCACGTGGTGCGCGACGGCGCCCGGTTCGCCGCCGCGGTGCGCCTCGCGTCGAGCGAAGCCCATCGGGGGCGCCTCGTGACCTTCGGCGTCGTCCCCACCCGGGTGGAGGCCGGCTACGGCTACATCTTCGCGGGCGAGCGCACCGATGAATCCGGCGGCGCCCGGCCGGTGGCGCGATTCAGGGAGAAGCCGAACGCCGAGACGGCGGCCGCATGGGTCGCGGCCGGCGGGTGCTACTGGAACAGCGGCATGTTCGTGTTCGGCGCGCGGTCCTTTCTGCACGAGCTTGAGACCCACGCGCCGTCCATCCGCACCGCGGTCGAGGAGGCCCACACAAGCGCGACGCCGGACCTCGAATTTCTGCGGCTGAACGCGCAAGCTTTCGGGCGCTCGCCCGCCGATTCCGTGGACTGCGCGGTGATGGAGTCCACGGCGAACGCCTGGGTCGTACCCCTGGATGCGGGCTGGCGGGACGTGGGGTCATGGGCGAGCCTCGCGGCGCTTGCGCCCGGCGACGAGGCGGGCAACGTGCTCCGGGGGGACGCCGTGGCGCACCGCACCCGCGACACGCTCGTCCACGCGGGCTCGCGGCTGGTGGCCGCGGTCGGCGTGAAGGGTCTGCTCGTCGTGGACACCCCCGATGCGGTGCTGGTCGCGGACCGGAACGCGGACCAGGAGGTCAGGGCGGTGGTGCGGCGGCTCGAGCGGGACGGGCGCGACGAGCACCGCACCCACCGCAGGGTCGCGCGGCCCTGGGGGAGCTACGACACCGTGCACGAGAGAGACGGCTTCAAGGTCAAGCACATCACGGTCCGGCCGGGCCGGAGGCTCTCGCTCCAGTCCCACCGCCGGCGCGCAGAGCACTGGATCGTGGTGCGCGGCGCCGCGCGGGTGACGCGCGACGGCGAGACGTTCCTGGTTCGGGAGAACGAGTCCACCTTCATCCCCAGGGGCGCCGCACACCGTCTGGAGAACCCGGGCGAGGGGCCCCTGGAGCTGGTGGAGGTGCAGGCGGGCGACTACCTCGGCGAGGACGACATCGTCCGATTCGACGACGACTATGGACGCATCACCGGCGAGGGTGGGGCCGGAGCCTGAGCATCGCGACGGATGCCGCGACCTCAATCCACCGCAGACGCAAAGCCCCGCGACACCGCAGGACGCGTACGGATGAGAGAAACTCATGAGAACGGGAACACGATGTTTGGGACCGACCAGAATTCGGCGATTCATCTTTGCAGTAGGTCGGATTAGCCGAAGGCGTAATCCGACATCCAGCCGTCGGCGCTCCAAGTTTCATGTCGGATTACGCTACGCTAATCCGACCTACGGGCTTCCCTTCCCGCTCTCTCCGGCACCTCCTCGGGTCTCCCTGCTCGTAAAGGATGACCAGTCTCCGATATTTCTCCGCCGAATACGGCATCGAGACTCGTCGGCGCGGCTCGAGGACAGGCTGGTCCCGACGTATCGTCGGATCGAAACGATGGTGCGACGCGGATGAGCGCGCAATCCGGGCACGCGGGGACCGCATCGCGACTCGAGTGCGTTCTGCACCCGCAGGCGCCGGAGTCCGCGCCCTGGCGTTACCTGTCGCTCGTGCTTGCGCTCGCGTTCGCGGTACGCGCCGGCGTCGCGCTCTCGGGCGACTTCGTGCTCCACCCCGACGAGATCATGCAGTACCTCGAGCCCGCCCACCGGCTCGTGTTCGGATCCGGAGTGACGTACTGGGAGTACTTCTACGGTGCGCGTTCGTGGTTCGTACCGGGGCTCGTGGCCGGCGTGCTGGCCCTGTTCGATGCGCTCGGACTCGACGAGCCGCGGTGGTACGTCGCCGGTGTCAAGCTCGCGTTCTGCGCCATCTCGCTGGCGATTCCGGCCGGCATGTACTTCTTTGCGCGGCACCACTTCGACGAAGCGACGGCGCGCGCCGCCCTGGTCGCGGGCGCATTCTGGTACGAGCTCGTGGGGTTCGCACACAAGCCGCTGACCGAATTCGTGGCGACCGCCCCGCTGATGGCGCTGCTCGCGCTCACCGTGCGCCCGGCCGAGGCTGCACGGACAGAGGCCGTGTGGCCGGCCGCCGCACTCGCGGTACTCGCCGGCGCGGTACGGCTGCAGTACGCGCCGATCGCCGCGCTCCTGCTCGGCATCGTGTTCGTGCGCACCGCGAAGCGGGTGCGGCTCTTGGCGGTCGCGGCCGGGCTCGCCCTCGCGGTGGGGATCTTCGACGCTGTCGCCTGGGATGGACGTCTGTTCCATTCCTATGTCGTCAACGTGCTCTACAACCTGATTCTCGGCCCGATGCGCGCCGGCGAAAGCCCGCCCTGGCAGTACCTGGAGTGGCTCGCGCTCGCAGGCGGCGGGCTTGTCGTGTTGTGCATTGCGGGCGCTGCGTGGCGGCCACGGCGCTACGGGCTCCTGCTCGCGCTCATCGCCCTCATCCTGGCGATGCACTCGGTGCAGCCGCACAAGGAGTACCGCTTCGTCTTTGCGGTGGTGCCGCTGTGGCTGCTCATCGCAGCGGATCTGACGGCGCGGGCCGGTGCGGCGATGGCGAGGCGGGCCGGCGCACGCGCTATCGGTCCACGCCGGAGCGGGCCATCCCCGGCGGGTGTTTGCGCCGCGGTGTGCGCCGGCGTGTTCGGCGGGGTCTCCGCCGCCGGAATCCTGAACGCTCTGCCGGGGCAGGATCGGGTGTACCGCGCCTGGTCGAGTGAGACCGGTGCGGTGCGATTCGTGCGCGATCAGGACCCGATCTTCGCCGCTTACCGCTGGCTGGCCGCCGCCCCGGGGGTCGAAGCGGTGTGGCAGCCCGACCGGGGGCACCACCAGTTGCCCGGCTACTACTACCTGCACCGGGCGATCCCCTTCTACGACGGGCAGATGCGCCCATTCATCGAGCGCAGCGGAGCCGACGTTACAGCGCTCGCGAGTCATCTCGTGACCGAGAATCCGACGCTCTCCCTGTCCGGCTATTCCGTCGAGCGTACCTTCGGCACTGTACGGATTCTCCGCCGCGACATGGACGCGCCGCCGGTGCGCCGGTGGCGGGAGTACGCGCCGGTGCTGGTCTACGACATCAACGACGCAATCATGCGTCGGATCGATCCGCAGGCTCCGTCGCCGCCACCCGCCACACGTACGGATATCCGGCCGTGAACGGCGCGGGATTCGCGTTCCGGGAACTGGCCGCACCGGTGCGTGCCGCACACGACGCGAACACACCGGGATGAGACTCGTCCACATGGCTTCCATTCACGCGAGAATACGGAGTCGGTGGTTGCGCACGGTGGTGTGTCCGAGAGCCGGAACAGCCTCGACCTCGTGGCAATCTCGCGCGGCGCAATGGGCGCAGCACGACGACGGGCGCAAGGGCCGGGGGCTCGTCCTGCTGGCCGTCGTCGTCTACACCCCCGCGTTGGTGTTCGGCGGCTTCGTCTGGGATGACTGGATCTTCGTCACCGAGCCGCTGGTTCGCCGCCTCGACGGGATCGTCTCGATCTGGCTCTCGCCCTCGGAAATTCTGCGCGAGCACCATTACTGGCCCGTCACCTACACGACCTTCTGGATCGAGCACAAGCTCTGGGGGTTCAACCCCACCGGCTACCACGCCGTCAACATCGCGCTGCACGCGCTGAACTCGGTGCTGGTGTGGCGCCTGCTGCTCCACCTCCGGGTCCCCGGCGCATGGCTCGTGGCCGCGGTGTTCGCGGTCCACCCCGTGCACGTGGAGTCGGTGGCGTGGATCATCGAACGCAAGGATCTCCTCTCCGCCCTCTTCTGTCTGAGCGCGGTCCACGTCTGGCTCCGGTTCACCGAGGCGCCTGGTCCGGGACGGTATCTGCTCTGCCTCACGCTCTTTGCCGCGGCGCTGCTCTCGAAGTCCATCGCGGTCACCCTGCCGGGCGCCCTCCTGCTGCTTCGATGGTGGCAGGCCGGCCGCGTCACCTGGCGCGATGTCGCATGCGTCGTGCCGTTGTTCGCGCTCGCCCTTGGCGTCACCCTCGCCGATCTCGCCTTCTACCGTGATCGAATCGACTCCGCTCTGGACTACTCGCTGGTGGAGCGCGCCCTCATCGCGGCCCGGGCCCTCTGGGTCTATGCCCATCAACTCGTGTGGCCGATGTCCCTGCCGGTGCTCTATCCCCGCTGGGAAGTCCACCCGGGCGACCTCCCCGGATGGCTCGCCATCGCCGCCCTCGTCGCCCTTGGTACGGTGCTGTGGCTCGCGCGGGACCGGATTGGACGCGGGCCGCTCGTCGGCGTGCTCTTCTTCGCGCTGACGCTGGCTCCCGTCCTCGGCTTCGTGGACTTTCGATTCATGAAGATCGCCTTCGTGGCCGACCGCTTCCAGTACCTGGCGAGCATCGGCCCGCTGGCGGTGCTCCTGGGCGCGGCGGTCCGCCTCGCCCTCCGTCTCAATCCCCGTAGCCACGCACTCCCCGTTGTCGCCGCCGCCGTTCTCGTGGCGCTCGGTGCACTCAGTTGGCAGCAGTCCCGGATCTACCGCAACGACCTTGCGTTCGCCCGTCACATCGACGCAGCCAATCCGCAGCACTACGCCGGGCAGCTCCTCCTGAGCCATGAGCTGGGCGTTGCGGGCCACCACGAGGAGGCCCTTGCAGCAGCGCGAAGAGGGGTCGCGCTCGCTGAAGGCCGAAGAGGGAGCCAAACGCACCGGGCATACATCGTTCTGGGGACTGCGCTGCTCGCAGTGGAGCGCCCCGTCGAGGCGGAGGCAGCGTTTCGCGCAAGCCTTGCGCTCTGGCCGCGCAGCGAGAGGCATCTACCGCGGCTTCAGCTCGCCCGATCCCTGGTGCGCCAGGCGCGCTATGCGGAGGGGCTGGCGCTCTATCAGGCGTTGATCCGCGCAAACCCCAACGACGACGCGGCGTACCTCTACCAGGGGATGGCGCTCCTCGAATCCGGCCGCCATGAGGCCGCCGTCGAGTCCTTCAACCGAGCGCTCACCGTGGTGCGCGACCTCCGGACCGAACCTGCCCTGCACGTCCTGCTCGGCGAGGCGCTGCACAGGCTCGGGCGTCCCGATGCCGCAGCCGCGCACCTGGACAAGGCGCTTGCGCTCGACCCCGACAACATCTGGTTCCTCCTTGCGCGGGTCGACCTCGCGCTCGACGGGCAACGTGCCACTGGCCTCCCGGTGGGCGGTGACAGCGGTCCCGCTGCGCGGACGGCAGGATTCGGCGCCCGGCTCGCCGAAGCGCGGGAGCGGTGCGAGGCCGCGATCGAGCAGGAGCCGGAGTCTGCGTTCGCCCGGGTTGCGCTCGGCGAGGTATTGCAGCGCATGGACGAGTACGAGACCGCGGCGACAGTGCTCGAAGAGGCACTGGCGCTCGCCCCGAGCCGCCCGGTCGCACGCGATGCGCACCGGGCGCTGGGCGAAGTCTTCGAACAGCAGGGACGCCCCGAGGCCGCCACTCGGCACTGGCAGGGCGCGCTCGACATCCACCCCCACGACACCGAGGCTCTCGAGCGCCTCGGCAGCCTTCGTCTCCGGCAGGAGCGCTATGCGGACGCCCTGCCGCTCTACCGTCGGCTCGTCGAAGCGACGCCTTTCGTGGCGGAGGCACACCTGCATCTCGGCGTCACCCTGCATCGTCTCGGACGACTTCCCGAGGCGCTTCCCGCCCTCGACCGCGCCCTGGAGCTCGACCCAGGACTGGATGCAGCGCGGGACCTGCGAGTGCAGGTGCGCGAGACGCAGGCCGCCTCGAACGTCCTCATGTCCGTCTCTCGGAAGCAGGACCATCATTTCACGCTGGAGGAATGTCAAGCCCCTCTCCCCTCGGGAGAGGGGAAAGTATCAGCAAGTCCCTCGCCTCTGGCCAGCGGGAAACGGCCCTGCTCTCGGGAGGCGCGGCGCTCGTGATGCCGCCGCCAGATCCGTCCCGCCCGGTGACACCGAACGAATGGAGTCCCCTCGTGCCTGATTCACCGCATGCGGCTGCGGAGCCGGGTTCCACCCACGCCGAACGCCCGAGCCTCGTGCACGCTCCGGCGCGCACATCGGCTGCGAACGAGCTCGGAGACGCCCCGCTCGAGAGACGGACGCACATGTCGGCGCAAGCGCTCCGCTCGGGCCGTGCCGGCGCATCGGGGACGGTGGTGCGGCTCCTGCGCTTCGCGCTGGTGGGCGCGAGCGGGTTCGCCGTCGATATCGCCGTCTACTTCGCACTGCAATGGGCGGGACTCGACCACCGCGTCGCCAGGTTCGTCTCGTTCTGGCCGGCGGCGAGCTGGAACTGGCTGCTGAATCGACGGTGGACTTTCAGCGAGCGAGCGCCCGACGCCCGTGCGGGCCAATGGGCAAGGTTCGTGGCGAGCAGCGTGGTCGGTCTGGCACTGAACGCCGGCAGCTACGCCGTGCTGACGACCTTCACCGGCTTCTTCGACCGTCACCGGATGCTCGCACTGGTGTTCGGAGTCGGGCTCGGGGGGCTCGTGAACTTCGCGCTCGCGACGCGCTACGTCTACCGATGGCGTCTCGCGGACAGGCACCGTGTCAGGCCCGGCCGCTTCGCGGACGCACCGCCGCGGACGGGTGGACCGTGAACTACCGGGCGACCTCCACGCTCGGCCGTGTCGTATCGGGGAACCGGACGCCGGTGCACGCTACCGCGTCCAAGAGGCAGATCGTGACGTCGACAGCGCCGGCGCGGATATTGGCGATCTCTTCCGATTGTTCCTGTCCACTCGATCGGGCGGCATCATCTCATTCCGCGGAAGAACACCGAAGACAATTCGTCATGGACACTTCTTCACAAGGGGACCTGGAGTCCGAGGTGCTCGGCACGCGAGGGCGCGCGAGGGTCGTCCGCGAGGTTGTCGGCTTCCTCGTCGTCGGTATCGCGGCCACCGCCACCCATCTGTCCGTGGGGCTCGCTGCGTACTACGCGCTGCCCCTCGGACTCAGCGCCTTCGAGGCCAACCTGGTCGCGTTCTGCGTGGCCTACCTCGTGATAATCTGGTCATAAGGATTCGGTGTTCGTCGAATATCCGGTGGACGTGTTGTGGTAGCGCGAATCTCGCGGTTAAATCGAGTGATGGCAGATATTTCAGGTCAATCGAGAGTTGGCGTGGACGTCGGCGGAACGTTCACCGATGTCGTGCTGGAGCACGGCGATACCCTCACTACCGCAAAGGTCCTCACGACTCCGGACGCCCCGGACGCCGCCGTGCTCGCCGGCGTGGACGATGTGCTCGCGCGATCGGGAACGGACCCCGGCTCGATCGGGCTGCTCATCCACGGCACCACGCTCGCAACCAACGCAATCATCGAGCGCAAGGGCGCGCTCACCGCGCTGGTGACCACCGAGGGCTTCCGGGACGTGCTCGACATCGGCTACGAGAGCCGCTACGACCAGTACGACATCATGATCGAGAAGCCACGCCCGCTCGTGCCGCGCGAGCGCCGGCTCGTGGTGCCCGAACGTGTCGACATCAACGGCCGGGTGCTGAAGCCGCTCGACGAACCGACGGTCGAGTCGGTGGCCGGTGATCTTGCGAAGCTCGGCGTGGAAAGCGTCGGGATCGGATTCCTGCACAGCTACGCCAACCCCGTCCACGAGCGCCGGGCGCGCGAGATTCTCGCCGCTGCGTTGCCGGGGGTACCGATCACCGTGTCGAGCGAGGCGTGTCCGGAGGTGCGCGAGTACGAACGATTCTGCACGACGGCGGCGAACGCGTACGTGCAGCCGCTGATGGCGAGCTACCTCGCGCGGCTTCGCGACCTGCTTCGCGAACGCGGGCTCTCCTGCCCGGTGCTGCTCATGACCTCGGGCGGTGGTCTCGCGAGCCTCGATACCGCGATTCGGTTTCCCATCCGGCTCGTCGAGTCGGGACCCGCCGGCGGTGCCATCCTCGCGACGCGCATCGCGGCGGAGATGGGACTCGACAAGGTCATCTCCTTCGACATGGGCGGTACCACCGCCAAGATCTGTCTCATCAACGACTACACGCCGCAGTCCGCGCGCGAGTTCGAGGTCGACCGCGAGGCGCGGTTCACGAAGGGCAGCGGGATCCCGTTGCGCATTCCGGTCATCGAGATGGTGGAGATCGGGGCGGGGGGCGGCTCCATCGCAAGGACGGACGCCATGGGCCGCATTGCGGTGGGCCCGGACAGCGCAGGTGCGGACCCCGGCCCAGCCGCCTACGGGCGCGGGGGCAGGGCGCCGACCATCACCGATGCCGACATCGTGCTCGGGCGCATCGTTCCGAGCCGTTTTGCGGGCGGAAAGATCGCGCTCGACGTCGACGCGGCGCGCCAGGCAATCGAGGCGGACATCGGGGCGCGGCTCGGGCTGAATGGCCGCATGGCGGCGTTCGGGATCACCGAGATGGTCGACGAGACCATGTCGAATGCGGCGCGCGTGCACGCGGTCGAGCAGGGCAAGGTGGCGGCCGAACACGCGCTGATCGCGTTCGGCGGCGCGGCGCCGCTGCATGTCGGGCGCCTGGCCGACAAGCTCGGGGTGGACACCATCATCGTGCCTACCGAAGCCGGCGTCGGCTCCGCGGTGGGCTTCCTGCGTGCGCCCGTCGCCTACGAGGTGGTGCGCAGCCGCAACATGCGCCTGCGAGACTTCGACGCCGAGGTGGCCAACGAGATCATCGACGAGATGCGAGCGGAGGCGCTTGCGGTGGTGCGGAGCGGCGCGCCGGACGCGCAACTCGAGGAGACCCCAGGCGCATACATGCGCTACGTCGGGCAGGGGCACGAGATCTTCGTCGACTTTCCGCCTCGCGCGCTCGGACCGGGAGACCGCGAAGTGGTGCAGCAGGCGTTCGACGCGGAGTACTCCCGGCTATATCGCCGAATCATTCCCGACGCGGAGGTCGAGGTGCTGACATGGGCACTGACGATTTCGACCGGAGCGGAACGTCCCGAGCCGCTGGCCGAGGTGGAACCGCGTCCGGCACCGGCCGCGGTGGACCATCTGCCGGTCCCCGACCTCGAGACCGGCGAGGAGCAGGATGTGCCTCTGTTCTTGCGTCCCGACCTCGAGCCGGGGACGGTCATATCAGGCCCCGCCATCGTCGCCGAGGACGAGACTTCGACATTCGTCACCCGTCGATTCGAGATTCACGTGGCCGCCAATCGGTATCTGGTCATCGAGCGCCGGGGGGAGCAGGGCCACTGAGCACCGGGTTCGGAGTGGACGGCCGATCGGGAGTTCGGCCGTTACCGGAAACTTGTCACGCGGAATCCGCGGCAGGGCTGACTCCGTCGCTGCGAAAGTGCGGCATGACCTCGGTTCCGAACCGTTCGATGTTGCGCAGGGTCCTGGTCTGATCGACGCCGTCGTGGGCGTAGCCGATCAGGATTTCCTCCGGGTTGCACACCTCGCGGTGTTCCTCCAGGCGTTCGATGACGTGGGCGGCCGAGCCCACGAGGAACGAGCGCGACTCCAGGAAATCCCAGTCGAGTTTCGTGTCGGCATCGATCTCCTCGCCGGGGTCGAGGAAAATCTGCATCCCCCGCATCGACTGATTGTGGGCGAAGAGCGAAACCATCCCCGCTTCAGCGTCGCGGCGCGCTTCCTCCATCGACCCCGCGACGTAGGTGCCCCGCATGATCGCCTGACCCTCGCCGAATGCGAACGGACGTCCCTCTGAGCACCACGTCGGGTGAGCGGCCCACCGGCGGCAAGGTGGTGAATATCGAGAATCGCACGTGCCTGGTCCTTGGCTGTGGAGGTCACGGAGGCGCAATCCTGCTTGGCCGGAACCGCGACTGCAACGCCCGGTCGGAGCGCGGCGGCATCGCGAGCAACCACGAATCGCGAGTCCGTCGTGGCCGCACCTCCTCAGATACCGGATATCATCCGTGCATGAATACTCGATACGACGCAGTGATCGTCGGCGGCGGTGTCACCGGCTGCTCGACCGCATTGTTTCTGGCCCGCGAGCCCGGGTTCGACGGATCGATCCTGGTCGTCGAACGCGACCCGACATACGAGCATGCACCGTCGGCCAAGGCCACGGGCGGGTTTCGGCAGCAGTTCTCCACCCCTGAGAACATCCATATCGGCCTGTTCGGGGTCCACTTTCTCAAGCATCTCGACGAGTACCTGTCCGTCGACGGCGAGACGCCCGACGTGGGCTTTCGGGAGAACGGCTACTTGCTGCTCGCCACCGAGTCGATGCTGCCGGCGATGCTCGAGAACAACGCGGTGCAGCGCGAGCTCGGGGCCGACGTTCACTTCCGGGACACGGGCGAGTTGCGAGCGCGCTTCCCCTGGCTCGACACCGACGGTGTGGCGGGGGGGTTCCTGAGCGACAGCAACGAGGGATACATCGACCCCTACTCGCTCGTCCAGGCATACCGGCGCAAGGCGCGGTCGCTCGGGGTGGAGTTCGTGCACGACGAAGCAGTGTCGGTGCAGAGCGACGGCTCGCGAGTCACGGGCGTCACGCTGGCCGGCGCGGGAAGGGTCGCCTGCGGTGTGGTGGTCAACGCCGCGGGAGCGTACGGGGCTTCGGAAATCTGCGCATCCCTGGGGGTCGAGATCCCCGTCGAGTCGCGCAAGCGCTTCACCTTCGTGTTCGAGTGCCGGGAACCGATCGGTCCGACCCCGCTGACCATCACCGAGGTGGGTGTCGCGTTTCGCTCCGAGGGGAAGGGGTTCATCTCCAACGTCTCGCCCCCGCCCGAGCGGGACCCGGTGACCAGGGACACCGAGATCGAATACGAGCTGTTCGAGGAGCTGATCTGGCCGGCCCTCGCGGCGCGCGTTCCCGCGTTCGAAGCGATCAAGCAGACCGGTGCCTGGTGCTGTCACTACGACTACAACTCGCTGGACGAGAATCTCATCATCGGAAGTACTCCGGGGTACGAGAACTTCTACATCGCGGTGGGGTTTTCGGGGCACGGCCTGCAGCAGTCGCCGGCGGTCGGGCGCGCGCTTTCGGAGCTGATCGCCTTCAACGAGTACCGCAGCATCGATCTCGCCCGATTCGGCTACGAACGGGTGCTGACCGGCGAGGCGATTCGCGAGGTGAACTGCTACTGAACGAAGCGTGAATCCGCGCGACTCGGAGTTGCCTGTCGCGGTCCGGACCACACACGCATGCGCCGCCCGGCGGTCGTGTCCACGCGCCAATGCCGGTTCGCGCACATCTTGCATGTGCCTTCCAGCCGACGGCGCGCCCTGTATCGTGCGAAGCACGGCGCCGCGGCCTTTCCCTGGCGCGCGTGCGGGGTATAGAGTACGGAGACCATGCATGCCGGGTCCGCCGTCGATCGGCGAGCGGTTCCGCGCATGCACTCCGACAGTCAATCCAGGGGAGCAAGCGATGAAAGCGACTGCATTGTTCAAGTACCTGGCGATGGCCGCACCGTTGCTCTTCTGCCTGCCCGCGCAGGCGGACGAGACATGCATGTCGCCGTACATCGCCAAGATCCAGGGCCAGGAGGACTACGTCTACGTCTGGACCCTCGGCGTCGAAGGAGTGGGGGACGAGCAGGACAAGCTGGTCACCATCGACACGAATCCGGATTCCGACACCTATGGCAAGGTGGTCGACTCCCTGTCGGTGGGTGGGCGCAACGAGGCGCATCACTCCGGGCTGTCCGACGATCGCAAGTACCTGTGGGCGGGCGGTCTCGACACCAGCAAGATCTTCGTGTTCGACATCCACACCGATCCGCGCAAACCCGCGCTGCACAAGGTCATCACCGACTTCGTCGAGACGACCGGGGGACTGGTCGGTCCGCACACGTTCTACGCCCTGCCCGGACGCATGATGATCACGGCGCTCTCCAACAACGTCGATCACGGCGGGCGCACCGGCATGGCCGAGTACAACAACGCCGGCGAATACATCACGACCCACTGGATACCGACCGACTCCGACCTGAGGGGCGCGGTCAAGTCCGGCAAGCTCGCCGACGGATACGGCTACGACGTGCGGGTGAAGGCGGACCTCAACATCATGCTGACCTCCTCGTTCACCGGCTGGTCGAACTACATGATGGACTTCGGCACGATGCTGCAGGACGAAGCCGCGATGAAGCGCTTCGGCCACACGATGGTGGTGTGGGACATGCATTCCCGCAAGCCGCTGAAGGTGCTGGACGTGCCGGGGGTGCCGCTGGAGATCCGCTGCGCGTGGGATCCCGACAACCGCTACTGCTTCACCAGCACCGCGCTGACCTCCAAGATCTGGCTGATCTACGAGGACGACGCGGGCGAGTGGCAGGCCAAGGAGGTCGCTGATATCGGCGATCCCTCCACCATCCCGCTGCCGGTGGACATCTCGATCACCGCGGACGACCAGGGGCTGTGGGTCGACACCTTCCTGGAGGGCAAGGCCCGGTACTTCGACATCTCCGATCCGCACGCGCCGAAGCAGGTCTACGAGGCGCAGATCGGCAGCCAGATCAACATGGTCTCCCAGAGCTGGGACGGGAAGCGGGTCTACTTCTCCAGCTCGCTCCTCGGCAACTGGGACAAGACCGGGGACGCCGACGAGCAGTACGTGAAGCTCTACCACTGGGACGGAAAGGAGCTCACCCACCAGTGGACGGTCGACTTCTACGCGGAAGGCCTGGGACGCTCGCACCAGATGCGGTTCGGTGCGTACGCGCTCTACGGCAAGCGGCCGCCCACCGGCGACACGAAGCTGGCCGCGGTGGTTCAATAGGCCCGGGCTGCGGAGTATTGCGTGACCTTCCGGCAGCGCCGTGAAGGATTCGAAAGCCGTCCTGGACTCCGGGACGGCTTTTTTTCTTCGCGGTTCGGCTTGATTCGTTTCGACCCGGCGAAGCATGAGCGAGAAGGAAACCGGGGGGAATGTCGTGCAATCAAGTGTTCGGTGCGAGGATGACGGCGTCTCACCGAGGCGTCCGGCGACTGATGGGCGGATGGGAGTCAGGGGGGTGAAGAAATCGCATCGGTTCAAGCCTGTCTGCGCGTTGGTCCTGTTTGTCGCGGCGGTCGCGAGCCCCTGGGTCCCGGCCCACGACGAACGTCCCGAGATTCTCGCCCCCGGCTGGGGCATTCTGAACTACCAGGCGCCGGCTCCCGGGACCTATCGGCTTCCACCCATCATGTCCGCCGTCGACGGCCGGGTGCTGCTCGAAGACGCGACTTCCGCGAACCTGTTCGACCTGATGGGCGATCGGGTCGTGCTCCTGAGCTTTGTCTATACGCGCTGCACCGACGTGAACGGTTGCCCGCTGGCCAAGGCCGTCTTCCACCTGGTTCGGTCCCGGCTCAAGGAGCGTCCGGACCTGGCCGGGGCAGCACGCCTCGTCTCGATGTCGTTCGATCCCGAGAACGATACTCCCGAGGCAATGCGGGCTTACGGCCCGAAGTTCGACGATGGCAGCGTCGAATGGAATTTCCTCACCACCCGCGACTGGTCGGAGCTCCAGCCCATTCTGGACGGCTATGGTCAGTACACGCTGCGCGAGTACGACCACAACGGCGACTACACCGGCGAGTTCGCGCACCTGCTGCGCGTGTTTCTGATCGACCGCGAACGACGGGTTCGCAACATCTACAGCACCGGGTTTCTCCACCCCGACATCCTGATGAACGACCTGGAGACTCTCGTTCTGGAGTCTCGTTCCGGTTGAGCGTTCCGATGCGGTGCGCGATGCCGACCGGTTTGCATGCGCTCGCTCGGGGAGTGCTGTTTGCCGGATTGGTCGTCGGTCAGGTCTCCGCGCAGACCAGCGGTGAGGTGGAATTCGGGCAGGCGTTCGACGAGCGACAGACCCACGGCCCGGGCGACGTCAAGGAAGGCTACGAGAGCGCTGACTACCGCACCCGGTCACGCAGCCTGCTGGACCGGCGCGGGGTCAGGCTGGATCTGATCCGGTTCGCGCAGCACGCACCGCTCGGCCTGCCGCCGGTTCCCGTGCCCGCGGACAATCCCCTGACTCGTGCGAAGGTCGAGCTCGGCCGCAAGCTGTTCTTCGATCGCCGCCTGTCGATCAACGACACGCTTTCGTGCGCGGCGTGCCACATCCCGGAGCAGGGGTTCACCAACAACGAGCTGCGCACTCCAGTCGGCGTGGAAGGGCGCTCGGTGCTGCGCAACTCCCCCACCCTGTACAACGTCGCGTACCAGGAGCATCTGTTCCTGGATGGGCGCGAGTTCAGCCTGGAGAACCAGGTGTGGCAGCCGATGACCGCCCACAACGAGATGGCGGCGCCCTCCATCGGCTACGTGATCCGGAAGATTCGGCGCATGCGCGACTACGCGGGTCTGTTCGAGCGGGCGTTCGGCGGCCGCGGGCCGGACATCCTGACCATCGGCCAGGCGCTCGCCAGCTACCAGCGCACGTTGCTCGCGGCCGACTCGCCGTTCGATCGGTGGTACTTCGGCGGCCGGTCGGATGCGGTCGACGAATCCGTCAAGCGAGGGTTCGCGCTGTTCGCCGGCAAGGCGCAGTGCGTCGTCTGCCACCGGGTGGGGGACGAGCATGCGCTGTTCATCGACCACCGGTTTCACAACACGGGACTCGGATACGAGGCGTCGGTGGGCGAGAGCAGGACGGGCACCACCAGGGTCCAGCTCGCCCCCGGGGTGTTCGCGGAGATTTCCGCGGAAGCCGTCGACGCGGTGACGCAGCAGAGGCTCCCCAATGACCTGGGTCTGTACAGGGTGACCGAGGGACCGAACGATCGCTGGAAGTTCCGCACCCAGACCCTGCGCAACATCGCTCTGACCGCGCCCTACATGCACAACGGCGAATTGGACACCCTGCGCGAGGTCATCGACTTCTACGATCGAGGGGGGGTGCCCAACGAGCTGCTGTCGCCGCTGATCCGCCCTCTGAACCTCACCGAAGAGGAGAAGGCGGACCTCGAAGCGTTCCTGCACGCGCTGACCGGGAACAATGTGCCGGACATCGTGGCCGACGCGTTCGCCGCGCCGATCGGGGATCTGAACGCGGAGGATCCGAACTGGGCGCACGAGAATACGCTGGGGTATTGAGAGTCTCGGACTGGAGGTCGACCCTCCGCGCGCAAGCGCATCGGCGTTCGGTCAAGTGACCGCGTGCCCCCTTTGGCCCGGCGAGTCGAAGACGTCACCCGACCTGGCTCCCCGCGTCCGGAGTCGCTCCGTGTCGGAATGTGCCGCGCCAATCGGCCTGCCGGGTTCCTCGCGCACGGCGTCCGTTCGGGGGCTCACTCCCCGGCCGGCGCGCTCGGCCAGTCCGGGTGGTCGAGCTTTCGCTCCTCGGGGTAGAGCCGGATGCTCGGCACCTGGCCGCGCTCCAGGTCGTCCTGCATGCCTTCCCAGTAGCCGGTGGTCAGGAGATCGCCGTGCACGTCGCGGAACAGTCGCCGGATCGCGCGGTCGTGGATGCGGAATCCGGACTCGATCTCCTCGGGCAGGAAGATGACGCCGTCCTCGTAAAACCAGTCCGGGACGTCGTCCTCCCCGTCGAACCTGTCCGCATTCGACCGGACCTTCACCTGGGTGAGCGGTTCCAGCGCGTCGTAGTCGAACAGGTAGACCTTGTAGAAGCGGCTCACTCCGTAGTTGCGCGCGTCGAGGTCCTTGTTGAAGACGTTGGCGGCGGCGTTGTTCTTGATGCAGTGCCCGAGGTTGACGATGACCTCGCGCGCCTCCTCGAGGCTGGCGTCCTGGAGGAACACGGGCAGCGGCCGCACGCGGCGCTGAACGATGAGGTGCTTCAGGACGACGGCATCGGCGCGCAGCGAGACGCTCTCGGCCGCGTCGCGCAGCAGCTCTGCGAGCAGGGTCGGCTCGAACCACGCGGGGTCGAGCTCCAGGTTGTAGTAGATGATGTTGTCGAGCATGGAGCCGGTGCGGTCGATTTCGTGCACGCGCCGGTACTTGTCGAGCACCGCCCGGATGCCGGGGAACTCGCCCCACTTGTACTGCTCGGTCGGGGTGTCGCGGATCACCTTGAGGTTGTAGTCGGACGACGGCGCCGCGAACCCGATGGCGACCGACCCGCGGAACCCGATGGCGGTGGTGAAGACCTCGTCATGCTCCGCCAGCTCTTCGCGAAGCTCGTTCATCACCGCGACCTTGCCGACATGGTTGAATCCGATGGTCGAGTAGTGCAGCCCGAGCCGCCGGGTCGGCATGACGGAGTGCAGGAACGCGGCGAGCTCGTGGTAGTGGCTGTTGGTGACGTGGAAGTTGGCGAGCGTGGAGCTGAAGAGGTTGTGTGCATCGGCTTCGCCGGCGAGGACTGCCTGCACGTAGATGCCGGCCTCGTGATTGAGCAGGGCGAGGATGAGCGGCGTCGCGCTCGTGTCGTCGAACACGATCCGGCCGACGACATAGGCGCCGCGGTTGCGGAAGAAGCCGGCGTCGGTCATCTGGATCACGACCGGGCGGCGTGCGTGGCTGCGGAGAATGGCCCGGAGCCGTGCCGAGACCTTCCGCACGTCGCCTTCGCGATCCCGCCAGGGACGTTCGAACCCCGGGACGTCGAGGATGCGATCGACGAGGGCGAGGAGGCTCCCGCCGAGTCCGACCGGGAACTCGACCCGCACCGCGGCGGAGCGCTCGTTCGCGGGCTCGCGATGGTGCAGGAACGCGTACTCCACTGGATTCCATCTGCCTTCGTACATCATCCGTCGCGCCGAATGGATGTAGGCGAAGGCGAGATCGGACTCGTAGCGGTCTTCAATCAGGGTGAGGTACCGGGCCTCGATACGCTTCCATGACGCCTCGTCCTCGGCGGCCGACGGCAGCGTGTCGCGCAGACGCCGCGCGAGCGCGTGCACGCTGATGCTGTACACCGAGAGACGCCGCAGGCTCAGGTGCAGCGATGACGCGGGGTCGATCCGCTCGAAGGCCGACTTTGCGAGGTTGGGGATGTTGCGCGATTCGACGTAGTAGGCGTCGAACTCCGCGAGGATCCAGCGCGCGGCGAGGTCGGTGCATTCTTCGACGCAGTGGGCTGACGCGATGAGGACTGCGTAGTTGGGGCTCCGGTCGTTCAGGGGGGCGGGAGTTGCGGCGTGAACGTCGGGAGGTGGCGCCGCGCCCTGTCCGTGTCTCGAGCCTTCCTGCCCCATGGCGACGTCATCCGTCGTCGAGACCGTACCGCGCTCGCCCTGGCGGTGCTAATGGATTCGAGTCTTCTGGATGACGACCGTGTCCTTCGGCACGTCCTGGAACATTCCGCGCGAGCCGGTTTGCACTGCGGCGATGCTGTCGACCGTGTCCATGCCCTCGACGACGCGCCCGAAGGATGTATAGCCCCAGCCCTGCGTGGTCTGGTTGCGGTGGTTCAGGAAGTCGTTGTCGACGACGTTGATGAAGAACTGCGCGGTGGCGGAGTGCGGGTCGGAGGTCCGGGCCATGGCGATGGAGCCGCGGTCGTTCCTGCCGCCGAGGTCCGCTTCGTTTCGGATGGGTGCGCGCGTCTCCAACTGCTTGAATTCCGGAGTGAATCCGCCGCCCTGGACCATGAAGCCGGGGATCACCCGGTGAAAAATGGTGCCCTCGTAGAACCCGCCGCGGACGTAGGCAAGGAAGTTCTCGACCGTCTCCGGGGCGGTGTTCCGGTCAAGCTCCAGGACGAACGAGCCGTGACTGGTCTCGAAGGTGACCTGCGGTCGGTCGGTGTCTTCGGCGTGGGCGGTGGGTGACACGATGGTGATACCTCCGAGACAAACAACAACGACAGCGAAGAAGACACGGCGCATGGTACGGTGAATCAAGGTACTGTCCTTGGATGCGAGGTCTTCAATGAATCGATCGCCTCGTCCGTTGATGCCCGTGGCGGAGTCTCGACGAGGAGCATTGGGCGGGTCAAGCGCGGCAGTTCAACTCCGGAACGCCAACCTGCCGGTGAATCCGGGCACGAGCACAGGGCGATGTCCGGATCGGCGATGACCGTGAATCGCTCGGCCCGGTTCGTTGGACATGGAGTGGGGGGTGTCGAAGACAGGGCACACCTCACCGGCGCCGGCTGCTTCGCGGACGAATTGGGAACCCGCGCGGACACAGCGCACGCCGCGGTACTGCGTTCACCGCATTCGCACGCGGAAATTGAACGCATCGACGCAGGCCCGGCCCTCTCGATTCCGGAAGTCGTCACGGTCTTGACCGGCGAAGATATCGCCGCGTGGTCGATGCCGTTCATAGCCGGTGTCAGGCAGCCGATGAAACACTACCCGCTGGCCGTCGATCGCTTGCGATACGTTGGCGAACCAGTCGTGATCGTGGTGGCTCGCAATCGCTACGCGGCCGAAGACGCGCTCGAGCGGGTGGAGTTGGAGTATCGCCAGCTCGACCCGGTCGTGGACGCGGTTGCCGCTGCTGCGCCCAACGCCCCGCTTCTGCATCCCGACATCGGCTCCAACGTCGTCAGCGACCGCCACTTCCGCTACGGCGACCCCGACACCGTCTTCGCAAACGCTGACTATCGCATCGGCATCACCGTCCGCTACCCCCGCAACGCCTGTACTCCCGTCGAGGGCTTCGTGGTCGTGGCCGAGTACCTCGGCGACGACGGCTACGACGTCTACTCGAATTTCCAGGGCCCGTACTCACTCCACCCGGTGATGGCCCGCGCCCTTGGCGTTCCCGGCTCGCGCCTTCGCCTCCGCGGCCCGCCGGACTCCGGCGGCAGCTTCGGCGTCAAGCAGGCCATCTTCCCCTGCATCGTCGCAATGTGCCTTGCGTCGCGAAAGGCGGGATGCCCAGTCAAATGGGTTGAAGATCGCCTCGAACACCTCGTTGCCGCAACCTCGGCCACCAATCGCGTCACGACCCTCGAGGCGGCAGTCACGGACAACGGTACCGTCACCGCCCTTCGCTGGGAGCAGCTTGACGACTGCGGCGCTTACCTGCGGGCTCCCGAGCCTGCGTCCCTCTACCGAACCCACGGCCACATGACCGGCCCGTACCGAATTCCGAACCTCGAAATCCGCAACCGCGTCGTTCTGACCAACAAGACTCCGACCGGTCTCAACCGTGGCTTCGGTGGCCCGCAGATGTACTTCGCCCTCGAACGCCTCATGCAGCGCATCGCGAAGACCCTCGGCCTCGATCCGCTCGAAGTGATCCGCCGGAATCTGGTCCCGACGCAAGCGTTCCCGTACCGGGCCGCGGCCGGCTCGCTGCTGGACTCGGGCGACTACCAGACCGCCCTCGACATCGCCACCGGGGACGGCCGCCTCGACCGGATCCGCGTACGCCGCGACGCCGCGCGCGCCGAAGGACGCCGCTACGGTATCGGGTTCGCGGCCGTCGTCGAGCCGAGCATCTCCAACATGGGCTACATCACCATGGCTCTCACCCGCAAGGAGCGGGAGCGGGCGGGACCCAAGGACGGCGCCGGGGCGTGCGCCACCGTCGCCATCGACCCCATCGGCTCGATCTCCGTGCAGGCCGACTCCGTTCCCCAAGGTCAGGGACACCGCACTGTCCTCGCCCAGGTCGTCGCAGATGCGCTCGGGGTCGGACTCGACGACATCACGGTCAACACGGAGCTCGACACCCGGAAGGACGCATGGTCCATCGCGGCCGGCAACTACTCCAGCCGCTTCTCCGGTGCGGTTGCGGGCGCCGCGCACCTCGCCGCGATGAAGCTGCGCGATCGCCTCGCCCGAATCGCGAGCACCCGGCTCAACGTTCCGCCCGAATCGCTGGAATTCGCGGACGGCACTATCTTCGCCGCCGACAACCCGGAGAACGCGATACCTCTTCGCCGGGCTGCCGGCATCGCCCACTGGTCGCCCGGCTCGCTCCCCGACGGTGTCGCGCCGGGCCTGCGCGAATCCGTCTTCTGGTCGATGCCCGAACTCGGTCCGCCCGACGAGAACGATCGGGTGAACAGCTCCGGCGCCTACGGGTTCATCTTCGACATGTGCGGGGTGGAGGTCGACGAGACCGGCCGGGTGCGGATCGACGAGTACGTCACCATGCACGACGCCGGCAAGCGCCTGAACCCGGCGCTGGTCGACGGTCAGATCCGTGGCGCGTTCGCCCACGGAGTCGGGGCGGCGCTGTACGAGGAGCTCGCCTATAACAGTGACGGAAGCTTCCTTTCGGGCACGTTCGCGGACTATCTTGTCCCGACCGCGTGCGAGATACCCAATCCGACCATCCTCCACATGGAAACCCCCTCGCCGTTCACCCCTCTGGGCGCGAAGGGGGTCGGCGAAGGCAATGCCATGAGCACTCCGGTCTGCCTCGCGAACGCCGTGGCCGATGCGCTCGGCATCGACGACGTGGATCTGCCGATGACGCCGGCGAAGGTGCGGTCCTGGTTCGCGGGCGAGGAGCCGCCTCCCCTCGAACAGTGCCCACAGGAGAGTCAGGAGCCGCCCCCGGGATAGCGCTGGCGGGACGGCAGGGCGAGGTACCGTCGTGGACCAGGGCTCGCGGGACACCGAAGCCGGAGAGAGGCTGGCGGTGCTTCTCCCGAAACGGGCATGAGCCGCGCGCAACCGGTCGCCGGCCGCTCCGCTACGGTAGAGGGTAAAGAGCCCGCTGGAACTGGTACGCCCGCGTCATGGACCGTGCGAGCATTTCGGACCAACAGGAACGCATCGGCCGAACCGGAGACGAGGTGTCGGCGCACGGCGACCACGCCGATGGACATTCATCACTGCGAGGAACGACATATGAATCGGCTTGCAATTCTCCCCGTCCTGGCATCGATCGCCGTGTTGACCGCTTGCGGCGGGGGAAGCGGAGGTGGTGGTGGGCTCGCCCCGCCGCCCACGATGGAAACCCCACCCGCGAGCCAGATCCGCGTAATCGACGCAGACACGGTGGACATCGATGGTGTGCGTTACCGGCTGCATGGCATCGATGCCCCGGAGGCGAGGCAGACCTGCCGCGCATGGGGCCGGACCTGGGATTGCGGGGCAGCGGCCACCGAAGCGCTGATGTCGCGGGCCGAAGGCATGAGCTGCGAGGGCAGCGGCACCGACACCTTCGGTCGGACCATCGGGGTATGTTCCTCCGGCGGAGAGAACCTGAACGCCTGGCTGGTGGCGAACGGTTGGGCTCTGGCCTATCGGCGATTCTCCGGGGATTACGTCGACCAGGAAGCGCAGGCCCGGTCGAACAGGAGCGGGATCCATCGCGGCGCGTTCGTCGAGCCATGGGAGTGGCGCCGCGGTGAGCGAATCGAGGGGGAGGACACATTCACCTCGATCGTCTCCAGCACGCTGGATGTCGATGCGCTTGCCGATCGGATGCTGCGCGGCGACGCCGCAAACGTGTACGGCCATTGGCTGGACCACAGCGTGTTCGTGATGGTGGACGACAGCGTGGCGGTGTCGTTCGGAGACTCGCCGGGCACGAATCCCGCATTGGTCGGTAGTGCGGTCTGGAGAGGCGACCTCGTCGGCGTGGACACCAGGACCCGGGAGCGGATTGCCGGCGATGCCTCGATCGAGATCGACGATTTCACCCGTCCGGATGTCGATGTCGCGTTCACCGGTATCGAGGATGCCGGCGGCCGCGCGAGGGCCGATCTCCGCTGGGAAGACATTCCGCTGGTGCGGGGCGGGTTTCAGTCCCTGGACGCGGCCGGCTCGATTGAAGGCCGGTTCTACGGAGCTGACCACCAGGAAGCGGGCGGAATCTTCGAACGGGACCGGCTGACCGGGGCATTTGGCGGGTCGCGCTGACCAGGCACGGCCGAGACGGTTGTTCCGCGCTCCCGCGGAAGAGCGGGCCGGCAGGGTGACGGGTCTGCCCGGGGTTCGACCTTTCGGGTCCACATGCAGGGTTGATGAGTGATGCGATGTGATCGCGAGCCGGGCCGCTTCCCGTCGTTTTCGTCACATCGCCGGTTGACAATGCCCGAGGATGCATGAAAATTGAATTTCCAAATTTGAGTTTTCATGAACTCCGTGCATGGAACGAGCTGACTTCCTGAGCCGGATCGCACGATTTTTCAGAAGTCACCGGATTGTGGGAATCCTCGGTCCCCGCCAGTGCGGCAAGACGACGCTCGCGCGAGACCATATCGCGACTCTGGGCAACGAGGCATTGGCCGGCAACGGTCACGGCAACGGCAACGGCAACGGTGCACGGGTGCACTATTTCGACCTCGAAGACCCCGAGCACCTCAACCGCCTGACCGACCCGAAGCTCGCTCTGGAATCGCTGGAAGGTCTGATCGTCATCGATGAGATACAGCGCAGCCCGGAGCTGTTTCCCCTGCTCAGAGTACTGGTCGACCGGGAGCGGCCGAAGCAGCGGTATCTGATTCTGGGCAGCGCGTCGCGCGATCTGATACGCCAGTCCTCCGAGACGCTGGCGGGTCGAATCATCTACCTGGAGCTCCCGCCGTTCACCGCGTTCGAAGCCGACGACCACAACCGCCTGTGGCTCCGAGGCGGCTTCCCGCCCGCGTACCTGGCGAGCACCGACACCGACAGCATGATCTGGCGCAAAGCCTACGTGACCACCTTTCTGGAGCGGGATCTGCCGACCCTGGGGATCGACTTCGCCGCCGGCACCATGCGCCGGTTCTGGATGATGGTCGCGCACTGGCACGGCAACATCCTCAATGCGTCGGAATTCGCGCGTTCGCTCGACGTCTCGTCACCAACCATCAAGCGCTACCTCGACATCCTCGACGGCACGTTCATCACCCGCACGCTGCAACCCTGGTACGAGAACATGCGCAAGCGGCAGGTCAAGTCGCCCAGGATCCTGTTCCGCGACAGCGGCGTTCTCCATGCGTTGCTCAACTTGCCGGATCAGGACAGCCTGCGCGCTCATCCCAAGCTCGGCGCTTCGTGGGAAGGGTTCGCACTGGAGCAGGTCATCCAGATGCACCGGGCCGGCGCCGGCGAATGCTTCTTCTGGGCGACGCACGGCCGCGCCGAGCTGGACCTGCTGATCGTGCAGGGCACGAAGAGGTCCGCGTTCGAGTTCAAGTACACCTCCACGCCCAAGGTCACTCGCTCCATGCACTCGGCGCTCGAGGACCTGAAGCTGGACCGGATCACCATCGTCAGTCCGGGAGATGGCGACTACCCGCTGACGGAGAACGTCAGGGTCGCCGGTCTGCGGACATTGGCGCGGGAGTCCCTCGACGCGGTCCGAGCTCGTCCGCGCGAGAGCGGCTGCATCGTCCGGGGAGCATGACGCCACTCCCGGCCCGACCCTCGCGCGAATCGAGATTTCGAGGGGCTCGAAGAAGTGCGAGACTGCGAACGCAAGGGACAAGGAACCAAGGACTCAAGATTCGATCCAACGTCCTGGCAACGCGGATTCCGATACTGTTTGACCGGGTTGGAATGAAGAGGGTTCCGAATCCGCGTCTCGGAGACCCCGGGCGAGGGAGGGAGCAAGCGGTGACCGAACGATTCAGGGCGCTGAGCGGAGAGACCGCGGAGGAGGCGAAGGCCCTTCTCGGCAGCTTCAAGACCCTGCAGATGGCGACCGCCTCCGCCTCGGGTGAGCCGGAGGCCAGCTACGCGCCCTTCGTGCGCACCGGCGACAATGCGTTCTGCATCTGCGTGAGCGACCTCTCCCGACACACCGGCCACCTCGTCGCAAACGGACGTGCCAGTGTGCTCATCGTGGAGGACGAGTCGGCGTCGCCCCAGCTCTTCACGCGCCGCCGTCTCGTGTTCGAGTGCGGCGCCGTGCAGGTGGAACGCGGCTCCGAACGCTGGCACACGACCATGGATGTCTTCGAGCGCAAGTTCGGGGAGGTGATCGGCCTCATCCGTCCGCTCGCGGACTTCCGGATGTTTGCGCTCACGCCCCGTCGGGGTGTCTTCGTGAAGGGTTTCGGGCAGGCATTTCGCATCGAGGGTTCTGCGCTTGATGCGCTGCGCCCGGTACGCGACGTCTGAGTCCAGCTCTGCCATGGCGCCTGCATCCGATTCCGCGCCGCAGGAGGCGTGAGAATTGCGACCGGCGGAATCTGTCCCGCGCGATTCCCGGCAGGCCTATTCAAAAGTCGCCGTTCAGCGTTCGTGTCTCGCCATGTCGACCCCCGGCTTGGCGCGAGCATCTGGGATCGAGGGCATCCGGCCGTCGAACGAGGACCAGATGCCTTCGATCCCGGCGCTTCAGCCCGCGAT
>JAJDUQ010000093.1 GCA_022826505.1 Gammaproteobacteria bacterium | reverse complement strand
CGGTGAAGCGCGCGGCGCCCGGAGTTTCAGGTCGCCAGGCAAGTCTTTCTGTTGTTGTCAGATAGTGATAACCTCTTGCGATGACGACGCATGGTCGCGACCCCGGGCTTGATTCACTGCTCGACCTTCACGGCCAGACATTGTTCGTCGACGATTTGGGACACTGGGTGAAGTTCGTCGTGGTGCGGAGCGAAGTCAGCCCGGAACGGCCACACGGTCTCGACTACTCGTTGACGCTCCACGCCCCGGACGGGGCCAGGCTGGTCGGATTCGACAATGCGCACCCGGTGCGGGTACGGCGGGGTCCAGGCACGCGGCGTCGCGCAGAAAGCGACCATCGACACAGGCTGCGGACAATCCGGCCATATGAGTACAGGGACGCGGCCACGCTCCTCGAGGACTTCTGGAGAGAAGTTGACGAGGTTCTGAGGGAAAGGGGGTCTCTGCCATGAAGACGCTGAGAATCGGCATCGCCGGCTACGACCGGATGAAGGCGCGCACGATGGCGATCGCGCGGGGAGAGCGCAAGCCGGTCAAGGGCGAGCCAACGGTCTGGTTCACCTCCATCGAGAGCTTCGCCAAGGTGCTCTCCGGGCGCAATCGCGAGCTCCTGGCGCTGATCGCCCGGGAGAAGCCTGCCTCGCTCACGGAGCTCGCGGAGCTCGCCGGACGAAACAAGTCGAACCTCTCTCGAACTCTCAAGACGATGTCGCGCTACGGCCTCGTGGAGTTGAAGGAGGGACAGCGCGGCACGCTCGTGCCGCGGGTCCCCTACGATCGGGTGAGCCTGGATGTCTCGCTTACATCACGGTCGCGGGTAGCATGAGGTAACACGCGGTCTTGCTCATCAGGCTGGTCGTAGCGAGCACTCCCCCCGATTGGCCAGCGTTACAAGACGCAGGACACGCTCGCAGAGGCAGGATCATGACTGACGGCAGTGTCTGGAAGGAGAGGCTGGTTGACCGCCTGGTCACCTACCATATCGAGGTGGACGGCCGACTCTTCGTCATCGAAAACGTCCCGGCACGGGTCGACGTGGAGACCGGAGAGAGCCACTTTGCTCCGGATACCGTCGAGCGATTGCAGAGGATCGTGCGGGAACGGCGCAGCCCGGTGCGCACCATCGAGGCGGCGGTGTTCGAATTTGCCTGATTCGGCTGCCGGAACCGATCGAAGCGCAGGGGCGCGGGACGGGTTGCCGTCGAAGGACTGTCCGCCGGAAGCGCCGGCACCGGAGCGTAAGGGGAGAGAGCGTGACGAGAACGCGAAGCCCCACCTCGAACCCGACCTCGAGTTCCAGTTGCAGGCTATCGAGGCCATCAACTCCATACCGACGCGCGACTTCGACTACGCGTTCCCCAGGCCGCAAGCTCGCGAGCACCACCCGCGCCTTCTCTTCGTCGCTCCAGCGCCGGCGCCCCCGACCCGGCGCAGACATGCTCGGATCCCCAGCGCACGCGCGACCCCGCTCGCCACCTGAACCTCGTGCACCATCCTGCATCGGTTGACTCTCCTCGTGAAAAACGGTCACCCAACGCGATTACCTCACCGATAGGAACGTGGTCCGTTCGTAGCGCTTGCGGTTGGCCTCGCGCATGCTTCGCTTGTCGTCATGGCCCCTACTCGCAATCGAACTTCGCGATCGGACAATTTCGTTGCGGGAACTCACGACATCATGTACCCGCTCGAAGGAGCCATTCATACCTCCGACAGGAGAGGCAACATGAAACTGCAACGCATCCGCACCACCCTGACGGGCCTCTTCGTCGCCCTCTTCGTCGCCCTCGGCACGGCAACCGCACTCGCCCACCATCACAACGTCCCGGCTCCCTGACCGGCCTTCGGTCCGACAATCGCCAGGGGGACCCCGTGCCTGCGGGGTCCCCGCAGGGCGCTCCGGTCGGGTGCTCCCTGCACGGGTCGGACACGCTGGACAGCGCGGAGATACACCATGACGCGATTCCCAAGACTCCTCACCATCGTCGTTTTCGCGTGCCTCCCGGTGAGCAGCCCCGCTACGGAGTTCAGCTACAGCTACCTGGAGCTGATGGCGGACATGTCGAAGACCGAGAACACGGCCTCCGACCCGTTGGAGAAGAATGCGCACGGCCGGCTGCTCGGGGTCACCGGTTCCTGGGAGGTGTTCGATTCACTCTACCTGAAGGGCGTTTGGTCGAGAGAGACCAAGGACTTCCGGAACGAGGTGGCGCGCACGCCCGTCGATCTCGACAGCCGGCAGACCATTTTCGCTCTGGGAGCGGGATATCACTTCGACGCCGGCGAACGGACCAGCATCTACGCCGAGGCCCTCGCCATCGTGGATTTCGAGGTCGATCACCGGATCCCGATCGTCGTTCCCTCGCCGTCCGGGCCGCCCTTCGTATCGACGGCCGACTCCACCATCGACGGCAAAGGCTTCAGCGCCGCGGTCGGGGTGCGTCACCGGATCGGCGAAAGGCTGGAGATCGAAGGCCAGCTCTCACGCACCCACACCCGCGCGGATGTCGTTCGTACCGGCGGAAAGATCTCGGACTCCGAGACCATGTTCAGGATTGGCGCGCATGTTCATCTCGCCGAACGGGTGTCCGTTGGCCCCTTTCTCTCCTTCAGCAGGCATACGGACGACAACTTCGACAACATCAGGAAGCTCGGCGTCTCGCTTCGCTTCCATTTCTGATCGGGGTTGTTCGCCACGGCAGCCGTCGTTGGCACATCGTGAGGGCATGCCGGGCGGCGGGAACGGTCGAGCCGCGCTGGGAGCTGGAGCCGGGCGGGCTGCGGCTGGAGTTCGTGTTCGTCGGGACAGCGAGGGAATCCATCTCCGGCGATGCGGTTCGAGGAACCGGTGGTGCGGCCCGGGAGGCTGGCGGTACCGAACCGATACAGCCAGAGTCGCAGCCAGAGTCACGGCCAGAGTCACTGGCGGCCAGAGTGCTTCGGCAACTGGCCGAGGGGCCGATGTCGAAGTCGGACCTGTCCCGGAGCCTGGGACAGAGCAGCGTTTCCGGTCAGCTCAACAAGGTGATCCGCGCGCTCCTGGCGGATGGGAGCATTGGCTACACCATTCCCGAGAAGTCCCGAAGCCGACTTCAGATGTACCGCCTGACGGACGCAGGACGGGTTGCCCTCGAAGGACTATCCGGCGGAAGCGCCGGCACCGGAGCGTAACGGGAGCGTGAAGAGACCGCGAAGCTCCGCTTCGAACCCGACCTCGACTTCCGGTTGCAGGCTATCGAGGCCATCTGCGACTGAACCGCACCAAGCCTCCGGAGACCGCACTGTGTGAGTCACGCGGCCTGTACCAACCGGACATCGTGGAGGCAAGAGAAAGCTTGTAAGGTGTCGATTGCGGCGAGCCGGAAGCAGCAGGTCACGCGATGGACCGGGAAGCGGAGATGGTCGAGACCCTGGACTACCGCCAGAGCCCCTTGCCGCTGCGCGACGACCTCGTCGGTGCCCACCAGCGCGCCTGGGCCCGGCTCGGGGCGCCCGGCGAGTGGTGGACCGGTGCGGAGCGGGTGGCGATCGCCGAGGAGACCCGCGCGGCAACGGACTGCGGGTTGTGCCGGGACCGCAGGGCGGCCTTGTCGCCCCGCGCGGTCACGGGAACCCGCACCTGCACGGCCGCCACCGCGCTCCCGCAAACCCTGGTCGAGGTCATACACCGGATCCGGACCGATTCGGGACGCCTGACCCGGGCGTTCTACGAGAGCGCGCTCGCCGGCGGCCTGAGCGACGCCGAGTACGTGGAGACCGTCGGGGTGATGGCGACGGTGATTGCCATCGACAGCTTCTGCGACGCCATGGACATCCCTCGGCACGCACTGCCGGCGCCCGCTGCCGGTGAGCCCCGTCGCCGCCGCCCGGCCGGCGCGAAGGATGGCCTGGCCTGGGTGCCGACGGTCGCGCCCGAAGACATGACCGAAGCGGAAGCCGGCATGTATGACGACCTCTCCGCCGTCAACATCCACCGCGCCCTGTCCCTCGTGCCGGCCGAAGTGGCGGGATTCTTCGATCTGGATGCAGCGCACTACCTGCCCGATGCCGCGCTTCGCGACTTCGGCACCGAGTACCGGGCGCTCACCCATGCGCAGATCGAGTTTCTCGCGGCCCGGGTCTCCGCGATCAACCAGTGCTTCTACTGAACCACCAGCCACGCGGTGCTGCTCCGT
>JAJDUQ010000011.1 GCA_022826505.1 Gammaproteobacteria bacterium | reverse complement strand
CCGCGCCGAAGCTGCTGTCTTGAAGCCCCGGTGGGGGGTCCTCCCGGTCGCGCCGTGTAGTGCCGACCTTTGGGGGTCCGATCACGGAAAATCAATGAGTTATCATCTCCAAATGGGCCGAGTTGGCGAAGTCGGGCTAACGCGCGAGACAAGGTTGACTACTATGCGGCATTGCGGCGACTGCCTTTGCCGAAGCCGGCGATGTGGTGCGAGGAAGGCATTCGAAACGACCGTGCAGTACTGATGGACACAATCAGTCGCTTCAAGGGCCTTGAAGCTTCCGTCGTCTTCCTGTGGGGTATTGACGGCATCGATTGGAAGCGTTGCGATGAATTGCTCTACGTGGGGATGAGCCGCGCGAAGTCCCTTCTGGTGGTTGTCGGTACAAGCGCAAGCTGCGCAACGGTCGAGAGGGAACTCCGCTGTCCTGCACCAACGTCGCAACGCCCTTGATTTGCTTCCTGCAGTCCACCGGCTTGACGTACAGCCACACCTCGACGCCCCGGTCGGCAGGACAGATCGAAGATGCCGATGGCGCCCGCCTCGGCCAAGCGAGTTCGCTGGGCCGCGAGGCTCTGATCGGCGGTCGAGACGCGGGTGTAACCCAGCGTGTTACCGGGACGGGCGGCGGCGGACGTTACCAATATCGACCGTTTCGGGGACGGTTCCGGTGGGCATATTGTGTGTCCGGGGGCGGGCCGGTGCATTGTGGTCTGGCTTGCACTCGGGGGGCACGTCCCATAGCCATCTATACCGGGAGTCACGGCAGGAGACCGAGAGATTCAAGAAATGTTCCGAGCGCGGGTACTACGGCCGCAGCGCGAGCGAGCGCGACGCGATCGAATTCGTTCCGCAATTCCCGCGCTGCCATGCCTTTCCGAAATCCCGGCCAGCAATTCTGCAACTCCCGAAGTGCCAAGGCCGTCGTCGCGGGTTGCAACCGTTCGCGTCCGGGGACGTGCTTCAACAGCAGGGCCTCGAACGCCGGCTCCGCCCAGATCGCATGAAATCCGTGCTTCTCTATCAGTCGATCGGCACGAGCTGTTCGGTCGGGAGCATCGTCGCGTCGGTCGGCGTCGAGAAAGATCGCTTGCGCCGCATATGCGCCGTGACGATTCCGCCGCCTCCGAAAGTCCTCGACTGCCGTCTTCACGATCGCCAATGGATCGCCGCCTCGGCACTTGCGAATGTCCAGATGAAGCCCGAGTCCAGCTTCCTCCGCGAGGAGTCCGATGAACGCCGCATACCCGACCTCGCTCTCGCCTTCACAGCCCACGAAGATGCGCCGGCGTTGCCGGCGATGGCCATGGACCCGAGGCATCAGCCGATTCGCGGCACGGCGCCGAAGACGCCGCCAAGATATTTCCGATAGTAGTTGTCGTCCCGCCGAACGCCCTTGACGTCATTCACGCCGTACGTCGCGGTCCTGCCCCGTCTGTCCTTCTCGCATAGAACGATTTCATCCTTTGAAAGGTCTTCAAGAAGCGAGACGTTGTGGCACGTCATCCAGAGCTGCGCGTTGTCGGGATTTCGATCGGGGTCATGAAACCAGTCGATAATCTCGGGGAGGATCATCGAATGAATGGCCGCATCCAGCTCATCGATGACCGCGACGCTGCCGGTTGAAAGCGAGTCCGAAATCAGCGGAAACAGCTTCAGAAACTGGCGGGTCCCGTGACTCTCGTAGAAGTGCGGCATCGGGAGGGCAAGCCCTTCATGCCGGAACCGTACCTGCGGTCCGTCGCCGCCTCGGTGTACCTCGAGTGCGCGGACCCCTACGTCGATCCGGCCGATTTCTCGATTGAACCGTTCAACCATTTGCGGATTGTCGATATAGCTGCGCAGCACTACATCGTCGGAGAACTCGACCTTCTCGATGAATATGTTCGACCGAATTCCCTGGGCCGACCCTGCCATGGCAACCGCCTTCGGATGATTGAGCTGGGCCAGCGTGGAGATAACGCTCGCATTGGGCCGCAGAATCTTCTCCAGCGCCCCCTTGTAGCCCGACAGTCCGAAGCTCCTGGAGGCCTTCACGCTACCGTCATCAAATCTCTGGAGCACGCGAGTCTTCCTGCCCGTCGCGACCGGCCAGCAGAAAATGCCCTCGCCCATCACGTGCTGGTTGTCACCATTGCCGATTGTGAGTTCGTAGCAGTACGGGCACTCGACCGCGTCATCCCCGGCGGTCGCGTCGAGATCATCCAGCCACGACCACCAGAACTTCAGCCGGGTCGGCCGTTTGAACGAGACCTCGTCATTGAAGGGCTCGAGGGGAATGCGTCCGCCGGGCGCCAGAGAGAAGCTCGATCCGGCGAACCATGCCGCAAAGGACAGCGCACGCAGGAGGTTGGACTTGCCCGATCCGTTCGCACCAAACACCGCGACAACCTTCGGGGCACGCTCGGTCGATCCTCGCCAACAGTTGGCCAGGCGGTGGCTGTTTCGCGGTGCGTTCGCCGGAACCCTCAGATCGAGGATCTGAGGGTCGCGAATCGAGTAGAAGTTCTCGATCTCCACCTTGAAGAACATTGCCGATTCTCCGTTATCATGTCTGGATTATATTCCGTTGGAACCACCATTCAACGAAATCTTGTCAAACTTCTACTGAAACATCAGGGATATCGGTATGGTGATGGTCAGTTCCGATACCGATCCGGGCGTGGACATCACGAGATGACGGGTCACTGGATGCGCAACGCCGGCGCCGGACCGGCCGGCGTCTGCCCGGAGCCGGTGATCGGCCTGGGCGAGGACACCCCGGTTCCGGCGACGCAGGGCGCTTCGTCGCTCGCCCACGGTTGCTCGTCGGTGGGAAGGGAGACGGCCGTCGAGAGCGTCGTTCTCGAGCCGTTTCACCATGTGCTCCACACCCACCCCCTGTCCGCGTTCGACTGCCGGACCTGACCGGCACGACTCGCTGCGCCCCCGACCCCCGATGATCGATTCGGGTTAGTCTTGTCCGCATGTGGTCGCTCGGGATCGACATCGGCGGGACCTTCACCGACATCGTGGCGCGGGGCGAGGGGCGGACGCACTCGCGCAAGGTGCTGACCACCCACGACGACCCGGCGCGGGGAGTGGAAGTCGGCGTCGCGGGCATCCTCGACGAGGCTCGGATCGAGCCGGACGCGGTGGAGCGCCTCGTGCACGCGACGACCCTCTTCACGAACACGCTCATCGAGCGAACCGGGGCCTGCACGGGCCTCATCACCACCCGGGGGTTTCGCGACACCCTGGAGATCGGTCGCGAGCGCAAGTACGAGCTCTACGACCTCGCGATCACCAAGCCGCCCCCTCTCGTGCCGCGTGACCGGCGGCTCGAGGCGACGGAACGGGTGGGCGCGAATGGAGAGGTGCTGGAGCCCCTGGACACGCAGTGCCTGGACGCGGCGATGTCCGAACTCGCGCGGCACGACGTGAACGCGGTCGCGATTGCCTTCCTCCACGCCTACGCCAATCCGGAGCACGAGCGCGCGGCGCGGGATCGTCTGGTGGAGCACTTCCCGGAGCTCTCGTTTGCGATCTCGTCGGAGGTCGCACCGGAAATCCGGGAGTTCGAGCGAATATCCACCACTGTCGCGAACGCGTACCTGATGCCGCTCGCCGCCCGCTACGTCGGCCGGCTGGCGCAGCGGATGGGCGTGCGCGGCATTCGCTGCCGCCTCCTGCTGATGCTCTCCAGCGGAGGGCTCACCGACGTCGACGAGGCGCGGCGGTTCCCGGTCCGGATGCTCGAGTCCGGGCCGGCGGCGGGAGCCATCGCCGCCGCATGGTTCGGCGCTCGGGCCGGACACGGCGATCTGCTCGCGTTCGACATGGGCGGCACCACCGCCAAGCTCTGCCTGGTCGACGGCGGGGAACCGCTCGTCACCCACGTGTTCGAGGCCTGCCGGGAACGCCGCTTCATCGCCGGCAGCGGGCTGCCGCTCAAGATCTCGGCTCTCGAGCTCATCGAAATCGGAGCGGGAGGAGGCAGCATTGCCCGCGTGGACGAGCTCGGACTGCTCAAGGTCGGACCGGAAAGCGCGGGCTCCGAGCCCGGACCCGCCTGCTACGGACTCGGCGGCCGAAAGCCGACGGTCACCGACGCGGACCTCGTGCTGGGCTACCTCGACCCGGAGTTCTTTGCCGGGGGAGACATGCGCCTGCGTCCCGATGCAGCCGCAGACGCGCTCGCGTCACTCGAGGCGGGAAGCGGCCTCGCAGGGCTCGAACTCGCCCGGGGAATCTTCGATGTCATCACCGAGACCATGGCGAGTGCCGCGCGAGTCCACATCGCCGAGCGCGGGCGCGACCCCCGCCGCTACGTGCTGCTTGCCACCGGCGGGGCAGGTCCCGTCCATGCCTGGTACCTCGCCGCAAGGCTCGGCATCGGACGCGTCGTCTGCCCGCCTTCCGCCGGCGTCGCCTCCGCTCTCGGGCTCCTGCTCGCGCCGGCCCGGGCGGATCGGGTGGCGACAGTGGCCGAGCCGCTCGCCGGGCTCGACTGGATTCGGTTCGAAGCGACGTACGGGCGGCTGGAAGAAGAGTGCAGGTCGGTGCTGGCGCATGCCGGTCTCGCTCCCGAGACCGCTCGCATCGTCCGCTCCGCCGACATGCGGTTTCGGGGCCAGGATTTCGAGATCGTCGTCGAGCTTCCCGCCGGACCGTACGCGCGGACTGCGGAGGGAGCGATCGCGGACGCGTTCCGGACGGCCTACGAGCGGGCCTTCTCCCGGGTGCCGCCGGGCGTCGGGATCGAGGTGGTCAACGTCCGGGTCACGGCGCGGGCGGGAGGCGAAGGCAGGAGAGACGAGGCGACCGACGCCGAGGTCGGTGCGGCGCGGGAGGGGCGCGCAGCGTGCAAGGGGACCCGGCTCGCGTACTTCCCCGAGTACCGCCGGCCGGTGCGCACCCCGGTCTTCGATCGCTACCTGCTTCGTCCCGGAGATCGCTTTCCCGGCCCGGCCATCGTCGAGGAGCGCGAATCGACCGCGGTGGTCGGACCGGGAGGCCGGTTCGAGATCGACGGCGAGGGAAATCTCGTGATGATTCGAACGGATTCGGCGGCACCCGACCGGTCCGAACCGCCGGTGGACCCTGAACGTTCATGACCGCTCGTCCACTCGACTCGGCGAGCCTCGAGGTCCTCTGGACCCGACTCATCTCCATCGCCGACGAGGCGGCGGCCGCCCTGGTGCGAACCTCGTTCTCCACCGTGGTGCGGGAATCCCATGACTTCTCGTGCGTGCTCACCGATGCCCAGGGCCGTTCCATCGCCCAGGCGACCGACAGCATCCCATCGTTCATCAGCACCCTGCCGCGCACGGTGGGGCACTTCCTGCGCGAGTTCCCGCCGGAGACGCTGGTGCCCGGCGATGTCCTCGTCACCAACGACCCGTGGATGGGCACCGGCCACCTTCCCGACATCTGCGTCGCGAAGCCGGTCTTCCTCGACGGTGACCTCCTCGGATTCGCCGCGAGCACCGCGCATGCGCCCGACATCGGCGGCCGCATCCGTTCGCCCGAGGCGCGGGAGATCTTCGAGGAAGGGCTCCAGATACCGATCATGAAGCTCCTGTCGGCCGGGTGTCCCGACGAAACGCTGCTGAAGATTCTCGCGCGCAACGTCCGCACCCCCGAGCTGACCGGCGGCGATCTGTGGGCGCAGGTCACCGCGCTCGGCCTGATGGAGTCCCGCCTCGTCGCCCTTGTCCGCGAGTACGGGATGACGTCGCTCGAGCCACTTTCGGAGGAGATCCGCGGGCGGACCGAGACCGCCATGCGAGGCGCGGTGCGCACCATCCCCGACGGCCGCTACGCGGCGGCGCTCGAGACGGACGGCATCGACGAGCCGCTTCGCATCGAGCTCGCGCTGACCATCGTGGACGACCGGGCGGAGTTCGACTTCACGGGCACTTCGCCTCAGGTGGACCGGGCGATCAACCTCCCGCTCTGCTACACCGAGGCGATGTCCGCCTATGCGATCAAGTGTGTGGCGGCTCCCGCGGTGCCGAACAACGGAGGCTCGCTCGGTGCCGTGACGGTGCGGGCGCCGGATCGGTGCCTGGTGAACCCCGCGTACCCGGCTCCGGTCGCCTCGCGCGCGCTCACCGGCCACTTCATCCCGAGCCTGGCGCTGACCGCTCTCGCGCAGGTCATTCCGGAGCGGGTGATGGCGATGGCGGGCTCGCCGTTGTGGTCGATCACGCAGTGGGGCGTGGACGAAGCGGGGAAGCCATTCTCGAATCTCTTCTTCTTCAACGGCGGGATGGGCGCCACCGCGGCCGGAGACGGCGAGAGCTGCATGAGCTGGCCGAGCAACATCTCGTCCACCCCGACGGAGGTCATGGAGAAGCTGAGTCCGCTTCGGGTGCTGCACCGCGGGCTCGTTCCGGGGAGCGGCGGAGCAGGGCGCCACCGAGGCGGACTCGGCCAGGAAATCCGAATCCGCAACACCTCGCCGACGCCGACCGCGGTCTTTCTCTCAGCCGAGCGGACGAGGGTTCCCGCCCTGGGGATCGGCGGCGGCGAAGCCGGCGCGACCGGAGCGGTCGAGATCAATGGCGAGGCGGTCGAGCCGAAGATCCAGCATCTCCTTCAGCCCGGGGACGTCGTCACCCTGCGCACTCCAGGCGGCGGCGGCCACGGGCCGACCGGCGAGCGCGATCCTGGCGCCGCGGCGCGTGACCGCGCCCTCGGTTACACATAGCGCGTCGGGCTTCGGAGAACCCGTCGCTCCCGATCGGATCAGGCCAAACCGGCGTCGGCTCGCCTTGAATGCCGTTCGTGCCGCCGGTACGGTCCCGAGGGACCGGTCGTACCGGAACCTCAGGAGTAAACGTCTTGGTCGAGTGGGCTGAAAAAAAGTCGATGTCCAATGAGAATCGTGCCGGACCTGTTCGGTGCGTCGACCGCAGTTTCGAGTCGGTTCCGCGGCGATGAGTTCGCCTTCTGCTGATTCGGATACGAGCATCGGCGGCCCCTCTGGCGGCACACCGTTCGCGTCCGCCGTGTGCATCGGTGACGACTGGTCGGCAGTGGTCGACCGACTCGCGACCGGGCTTGCCGGCGCCGAAGGCGGGCTCGGGATCCTCTACACCGCCGAGTCGTTCGCCCCGCACCTCGACGAGATGGCCGCGACCTTGCGCGAGCGCACCGGCGTGCCGGACTGGGTGTCGGCGGCCGGATACGGCGTGATCGCATCGGGCGAGGAACACTACGGAGAGCCCGGAGCGGCCGCGCTCGTCGTCGATGTCCCTCGGGACGGTTACCGTCTCTTCGCTGGTGGAAGCGAAGCGGGTGCGACGCTGGCATCGCAGGAAGCGGACTGGATCGCCGAGGCCACCATGCCGCTCGCGCTCGCGCACGTCGACCCGCGTCACCCCGAGGCGATGGAGGCGGTGGAAGGCCTTGCGGCGGGGACGGGGTCATTCCTGGTGGGCGGCCTGACGGCGGCGGCCGGAGACGCTCCGCATCGAGCCGGCGACGCCACCGGATGCCTGAGCGGCGTCGCGCTCTCGCCCGTCGCGGTGGAGATCGCGACCGCCCTCAGTCAGGGCTGCTCTCCGCTCGGACCGCCGCGCACTGTCACGCGGGGCCAGCAGAACATCCTCGTCGAGCTCGACGGCCGGCCGGCTCTCGATGCCTTCGTGGAAGACATTGGCGAGGAGCTTGCGTCGGATCTGCGCCGCGTCGGTGGTCTCGTCTTCGCCGCGCTGCCGGTGACCGGCTCCGACACCGCGGACTACACCGTGCGCAACCTCGTGGGCATCGACCCGTCGAGCAAGGTGATCGCGATTGCCGAAGAGGTGCCGGAGGGTGGGCAGGTGCTCTTCTGCCGGCGTGACCGGGACAGCGCGGTCGAGGACATGCACCGCATGACGGCGGACCTGAAGCGCCGAGTCGGCAACCGGCCGATTCGCGGCGGGCTCTACGTCTCCTGCGCGGCGCGAGGGCCGAACCAGTTCGCGGCTCCGCAGAGCGAGACGGCGATCATCCGCGATGCCCTCGGCGACTTTCCCATGGTGGGGTTCTTCGCCAACGGGGAGCTGAACCGGGACCGCATCTACGCCTACACCGGGGTGCTGACGCTGTTTCTGTAGCAGTCGGAATCCCCGACCGTTTCCGCCGCCGGCGAATCCGGGGAACATGGCATCCGGTCCCCGGTCCCCGGTCCCCGGTCCCCGGCCGCCGGGACGCCCGTCATGCGAGGGCGCCCCGAATCTCCTCGAGGCCCCGGGGGTCGGCGCAGCCCGGCTCCTCCTTGGAATACTCGCCGGCGAGGATGCGCCTGGTCACCTCGCGCCCGAACGCGATGCGCAGGCGCTGGTCCGCCTCGGGATCGTCCAGCGCCGGGATCCGGGCCACGGTGTTGTGGCAGTAGGTGGGGCGGTCGCCCGTGCCCTCGAAGTGCACGCCCTTGGGCGCATTGCCTTCGGCCACCACGCGGATTCCCCGGCGCACGAGCTTGCGGTACATGGTCACGCCGCGATCGGTGGACGCGAGGTGCTCGTGGGAGTGCAGGGTCATGGGGCCCTGGGAAACCCAGGCGTCCCAGTCCCCGGGTGCGCGCTGGCGTTCCTCGTAGGTGGGATCTCCGGTCTGGCCGACGTCACCCGCACCGACCACGTAGGCGCCTCGTTCGCTCCGGCGGTCCACGTACCCGGTGCGGCCGGGAATCGCGAGCTCCTTGTCGATGTCGCTCCATCCGATGCTGAAGCAGGCGGTGTCGTCGATCGGGACCACCCAGGAGAACGTGCTGCCTCGCCGGTCGAACAGCGTCTCGCCTTCCGCGTCGTTGATTCCGGCGATCCGCACCGCGTTGGGCAGCAGCATGTCGTTGGTGCGCAGGTACAGGTACTCGCCCCAGCGCCGTACCGTGACGTAGATCATTCCGGTCGGGGTCTCCATCCATTCCATGGTGGGGATCTCTGCGTACACCGGCTCGAACTGCACCCCGAAGAGGCGGGTGTGCAGGAAGCTCAGGTGGATCGGGTCGGTCTCGTTCTCGTTGACCTGGAGCCAGTTGCAGGGGGAGTGGCGTACGCGCAGCACACCCGCGGCCTCGGAGTGCTCGAAGGCGTCGAAGACGGGGAAGGGCGGACATTCCTCCGGAGGACCCATGTACGCGAATACCAGACCCCGCCATACCTCGACCGGGTAGGCGCCCTGGCAGAGCTTGTGACGAATCGGGCTGTCGGGAGGCTCTCCGGGAGTGTCGAGGATGGTGCCGTCCACGTCGAAGTGCCAGCCGTGGTAGCAGCAGCGGATGCCGGCCTCCTGGATCTTTCCGAACTCGAGCGAGGTGCCCCGGTGCACGCAGCGCCGTTCCAGCAGCCCGACCCGCCCGCCTCCGTCGCGGAACACCACCAGGTCTTCGCCGAGGATCCGGATGGCCCTCGGGACGTCCCCGAGTTCCGCTTCGATGCAGATGGGGTGCCAGAAGCGGCGCAGGTACTCCCCGCAAGGCGTTCCGTGACCCACCCGGCAGAGCTCTTCGTCCGAGTGGCCGTCGCGATCGCTGTGGTAGGCGCCGTAGGGGCGTCTGAAGGCCTTTGCGCGTCGTTGCATGGTGTGTGTTCCCGACCGGGAGTCGGCGACGAGGGGCGCTGCCGTTCCTCCGGTTCCTGAAGATCGAATGTCCGGTTACGAAAAACGCAAGTGGAACCGTCGCCGAAAGTGTACCCCGCATCCTGCGTTCGAATCCGACCGGAGCGAGGCTTTGGTGGGGCGTACGGGGTGCGCACAGCGCGCATTGCCCGCCGGTCGGGTCGTCGGTGTCCGGTGTGCGCACCCGTGACCGACCTCAGGGGGGAGCCGACCCGAGGCTGATGCGTCGCGCTGTTCCCGGTGCATGCCCGACGGTGATTCGCGACGACCAGGCGGGTCAGCCTTGCGCCGAGCCCGATGCGGCCGCGCCACGCAGCAGTGTCCGCCGCCGCGCCGTCGCGTCGACATCGATCCGCCGGCCGCCTGAAGAGACCACCACGCCGTAGCGCTCCCGCGCGGCCTCGGCGGAGACGACGCCGTCGCGTACGTCCCTGAACACGCGTTCCGGCTCCCGGTCGAGGGGATCGCCGAACCCTCCGCCTCCAGGCGACGACGCCACGAGCCGCGACGGTCCGAGCTCGCGCAGGCCGAACTTCGGGGCCTCGAACGCCGGCGCGTCGGTGGGCTGCACCTCCATCTCGCCGCCTTCGCCGTCGAGACCCGCCGCGACGCCGTACCCGCTGCGGTAGCGCAGCCCCTCGCCCCGGAACGACCAGGTGCCTTCGGTGTGAACGTCGATCTCGTACTCGACGCCGGTGCCGCCGCGCCACTGGCCGGGGCCGCCCCCGTCACGGCGGAACTCGCATCGGCGGTAGCGCACCGGGTAGAGCTGCTCGTAGACCTCCAGGCTCGGCATCACCAGACCTCCCAGCGTGCAGAGGTGGCCGATCTGGTTGAAGCCGTCGCGCCCCTCCACCGCGCCGGCGCCGGCCGCGGCAAGACCGTGGTAGAGGACGTAGCGCCGACCGTTGTCGTGACGACCGGTGGTAATGCCGAAGACGTTCTTGGCCCAGCCCGCACAGGCCCGTTCCGGCCTCGCCGCACCGAGCGCCTTCCAGCACGCATGGATGATCTCGTGGGCGATGAACACGGTGCACATGGTGGTCGCGGCACCCTCGGTCGCGTTCACGATGCTGCCTTCGGGCGCGACGATGTCGATGGCCCGGAACGTGCCCTCGTTGCGCGGAATGTCCGGCTCGAAGAACGATGCGAACGCGGTGTAGACGCTGGAGCAGGTGTTCGCCCAGGTGCTGTTCTTGAAGCCGCGGATCTGCGGGCTCGATTCGCCGAGGTCCACCGTGGCGCGGTCGCCCTCGATGGTGAGCCGTGCCCGCACTGCCACGTCGCGGAGCTCGAAGCAGTCGTTGTCGGAGTGGTCGGCGCCCTCGTAGACCCCGTCCGGGAGGGCGGCCAGCGCGGTGCGCATCCGGCGCTCGGCGTGGTCGAGGATGCCGTCGAAGAGCGCGAGCGCCCGCTCGACGGTGACCTCCTCGGCGAACTCCGCGACCCGTTCGGCCCCGATCCGGGTCGCTCCGATCATCGCGCGAAGGTCGCCGTCCTGGAGCTCCGGGGTGCGCGAGTTGGCGAGCAGCAGCCGCCACAGGTCGCGGCGGGTTTCCCCGCGCGAGACGAGCTTCAGGGCGGGGAGCCGCACTCCCTCCTGCCAGGTGTCGTTCGCGAGCGGGTTGTACGCGCCGGGCGCGCCGCCGCCGATGTCGGACTGGTGGGCGCGGTTGCAGCAGAACGCGACGCGCCGATCGTCGACGAACACGGGACGGGCGATGACCCAGTCGGGCAGGTGGTTGCCGCCGGCCTGCCAGGGGTCGTTCAGCACGAAGACGTCGCCGGGCTCGACGTCGCCTTCGAAGTCGCGCAGCACCGCGCGCACCGCGAAGCCGCCCCCGCCGGAGTGGATCGGAATCCCGTCCGCCTGCGAGACCAGCCAGCCGTCCGGGCCGCACACGAAGCAGGTGAAGTCGTGGGCCTGGCTGAAGATGGGGCTGCGCGCGGTGCGCACCATCACCTCGCCCATCTGCCGGGTGATGTAGTCCAGGCGGTTCTGGGTGAGGGCGAGCTGGATGGGGTCGAGGGTCATGGGGTGTGCCTTGCTAGACGTTCGGTTTGCGACGTGATCGGATAGTCAATCCGCGTCGGGACGCGAACCACTCAGATATCGGTCCGCCAGATCGAGCAACTGTTCGGCCTCGTCGAGCGGTATCCGGCGGGTATCGAGCCACGGTTTCAGAGTGTCGAACTCTGATCTCAAATTCTTGATCCGTGTCTTCAGCACTTCCTTGCTGCCGTACAAGTCGATGAGGCGTTCCCAATTGAGTACGGCGGTTCGGCGAACGGCGCGGCCGCCCCACGATCCGCTTTCCATCTCCCCGTGTACGGATCGCAGGAGAGCAAACGTCAATTTGGGAGAGTCGTCGATGTCGATCTGGTCTTCCGGCGGCCCGCCGTAATGCTTCGCGAAAACCAGGACTCGTGAGGGGTCGCATTCCTTTGCGAGTTCGTCGGCGGACGCAGCCCGTATCTCGTTTCGCAACATCGACTCGAACCCGTCCGAGGCTATCTCCGTGACGAGCTTGTGACCTGAGTTCTCCCGATGTCCGACCAGAAGAACCAGCTCCACCTTTGAAGAAAGTGATGTAACGTTGGGCAGGATGCGGCGCACCGCGCCATCGACGGCAAGGACGTCCCCGAATGTGCGCAGCAGTCTATAGGTGGCTCTCCGGATCGTTTGCCTGGCGTCGTTGCCGAAGACGCTTGAGCTGGATGGTCGCTCCCGCATCTCCGGCCACAAATTGAGTAGCACGACGACTCCCGGTTCCACGTGCTCCGAGCGAAACCGATCAGAGAGATCGCACAGACTCGCTACGACATCCTGCCATCGCGTCGACTCGAGTGAGCGAATGAATTTGTTCAAACCGTCACGGTCGGCCATGCGAGCGAGAACCCGCTCCGCATCATGGAATGCCAGCAACTCCGGACTGATCGTGCGTTCCAGATATCGTCGAAAGACATGTTCATTAGCCCGACTTCGCCAACTCGGCCCATTTGGAGATGATAACTCATTGATTTTCCGTGATCGGACCCCCAAAGGTCGGCACTACACGGCGCGACCGGGAGGACCCCCCACCGGGGCTTCAAGACAGCAGCTTCGGCGCGGG
>JAJDUQ010000320.1 GCA_022826505.1 Gammaproteobacteria bacterium | reverse complement strand
CCTCCCACTCTCCAGTCGCTGACACTCCTCCTCACCCCGGGTGTTGAGCGCAACTCCCGGGCACCTCCTTCTGCCAGTCAGACCCGTCCTCCGGCTACTCTCGCTATCCGGGCTAAAATCCAGCGTGAAATCACCCTGGGTGTCCCGGACGCCCCGACTCGTACGGCGGGCGCCGCGCCACGCGTGCGACCGCGGCCCTGGACGGGTGAGTCCGCGGAGCGGGCCGGAGCGGAAGCGCCCAGCTCACGCCGGAGGATCGAGCGCGAGTCCCTCGATCACGGTGGCGGACGCCATTCGCTCGAAGAGCGCGGGCGCCACCTTGATCTTGTGCGACCGATCGCCGCCTCCGAGGATCACCCACTCGCAGGCCATGATGCGGGCGTCCACCCACACTTCGAGCTCTTCGGGCAGCGCAATGGGAGTCACCCCGCCGATGTCCATGCCCGTCGCCGCGCGCGTCTCGTGCGCCGATGCGAACGACACCCGTCGCGCTCCGAGACGCTTGCGCACGACGCGGTTCACGTCGAGGCGGGTGTGGGCGAGCACCACGCAGACGACGAATCGCTCGCCGCCGGTCTTGGCCTTGACGAGTATGGTATTGGCGGACACGTCGAGGGGATAGCCGTACCGTTCGCAGAACACGGCGGTGTCGGCGAGCTCCGGATCGCAGGGAAATATCTCGTACTCGACGAGAGACGATTCGAGCGCGGCCTCGATTCGTTCGATCAGATTGCTGTCGCTCATGCAGCCGCCGTCCGTCAGCCGTAGACCGGGGTACGCCACTCGGCATGGTCGTCCCGAGCGCCGGTCGCGATATCGAAGAACACGTCCTGGAGTCCTCGCACCGTCGGCCCGACCTCCCCGTCGCCCACCGGGAGGCGGTCGACGCTGACCAGCGGCGTGACCTCCCAGGCGGTCCCGCAGAAGAAGGCCTCGTCCGCCGCCGCGAACTCGCTGCGGTCGATGTCGCGCTCTACCACCTCCATGCCCAGATACTCGCCGCACAGCTTCATCACGGTCTGCCGGGTGATGCTTTCCAGGATGTCGCTGGTCACTGGCGGAGTCACCGCCTTGCCGTCGCGAACCATGAACAGGCACATGCCCGGACCTTCCGCCACCTTGCCCCGACTGTTGAGGAGGATGGCGGTGTCGTAACCGTCGGCCTGCGCCTGCAGCGTGGCGAGCCGTCCGTTCTGGTAGTTCGCATTGCACTTCACCCGCATCGGCATCGCCGTATCGGGGACGCGTTGCCAGGAGCTGATGTGGGCGGTGCATCCGGTCTCCGTCCACGGGATGTCCCGCCTCGGGGCGGCGAGGATCGAGAGACCGATCGGACCCGTCGTCGAGGGCGGACCGAGGCCCTGAACGAAGACCGTGGACATGATGTGGACGTTCTCCCTGAACTCGTTTGCCCGCAGCAGTTCCAGGATCCGCTGCCCGACGTCCGGGCCGGGAAGGATGTCGTCGAATCGCATGAACTTCTGCGAGTACTCGAGCCGATGCATGTGCTCGGCGAGATGCAGCACGAACATCTGCTCCTTCTCGGCATTCCAGTAGGCGCGAAGTCCCTCGAAGACTCCAGTGCCGAACTTGAACCCGACCGACGCGACGTGGACCTTGCCGTCGTCCCAGGGAACCACACTGTCGTTGAGGTAGACGTACGCGGGGTGCGCCATGATTTCGAGCTCCTTAGCCCCTGATGTGCAGGCGTTCGTGCGCAACGGCGAACAAGGCGCGCCGCCCGGTCGATTTCCCGGGAACCGTTCCCGGCAGTTCCTGCGGACGCGGGTCGCCTCTGTCGCGGCCCGGTTGAGATTCGGGCGCTTCGCTGCGCCGGCCGGCGAAAGTGCTTCGATACGGTTGCGGGAACGGCTGCGACCCGGGGCATCCCGCCGGCGATGTCGCCGTACCGATGGAGGAGAGTCTCCGCGGAATCACGGTCGGGTGCGTGCGAGCGTCGGCCGCATGCGGTGGTCGGGTCATGCGCATGCAGTTCCGCTCAGTGCAGCATCGAATCGAGAACCGCGTACTGCCCGGCCTGCAGCTCACCGAAGAGGTCCGGGACCTGCGGGTGCTGCACCGGCTCGCCGGATTCGTCGACGAGGAGGTTCTGCTCGGAGACGTACGCGATGTACGTCGATGATTCGTTCTCCGCGAGGAGGTGATAGAAGGGCTGATCCTTGCGCGGCCGTACGTCTTCCGGAATCGACTGCCACCATTCTTCGGTGCTGTTGAAAACCGGGTCGACATCGAAAATGACACCCCGGAAAGGATAGATGCGGTGGCGCACGACCTGGCCGATGCGGAATTTTGCGATCTTGTCGTCCATCGTCGGCAACCGGGCGCCTCGAAACCGTGAATTCGGTCGCTGCGCAGGCCGCAGCTCGCGGCGCAACCGGCACGTCTCTTTCTGCTCGTTCGTAGCCTTAAGGATAGCGCAATCGGAGACCTGATACCCGCGGGGAGAGCGGCGAGATCTGCGGCTTGTCGTCGGCTTTCCCACTTCAGTCCCGCCCTCCATTGCGGCCGGTTCGCTCCCGTCCACCCGCCGCAGCTCGACTCCTGCCCATGGAACGCCCGCGATGTCGGTTTGGCCCCCGAACCACGATGGCGTCCCGATTCCCGGGCGTGATCATTGCTCGGCCGGCGCGCGGATGCGCGATGGCACCGATGCGTTGCAGATGTGCCGCGGTCGGGTACCGACTCGCGTCGGCCCGATCCGGATTCGGACGCGAATCGCATCGCGCGTCGAGTACTTTCCAGTGCGATGCCGGCCGATCCGAGGTTGAACGATCGTCGCGCGACGCAGACCATGTGGCGGCTCGCCACCGTCGACGCCGACAGCGCTCGACGCGGCACCGAGCCGGGTAGCCGAATGAGGGAGGCAACGATGCGACTGCGACAACCGGGACATCTGATCGGCGTCCTTGTCGCGATGGCGGTGCTGTCGGGCGCCACGTCATCGCCGACGGCCGCGCACCAGACCGCGGACGAGACGTACCGGACCGCGGTGGTGTCCGCCTTCGCTCCCGAAATTTCGATCCTGAGAAGCGAACTCGCCGACGCGGCGTCACATTCGGTGAACGGCGTCGAATTCGTCACCGGCAGACTGGAGGGGCAGGACGTCGTGCTGTATCTGAGCGGCATCAGCGTCGTGAACGCGGCGATGACCACGCAGCTCGCGCTGGACCGATTCCACGTCGCCCGGATCGTGTTCTCCGGGATCGCGGGCGGGGTGGACCCGGACCTGAACATCGGCGACGTCGTCATCGCGGACCGCTGGGGCCAGTATCTGGAGCTGCTGCTCGCCCGCAAGACCGGCGATGGCTGGAGCAAGCCGCCGTTCTTCGAATACCCGTTCGCGAACTTCGGCATGATGTTTCCCAGATCGGTCACGGTACGGAGGGACGGTCTCGACGCGCCCGAGACCCGTTTCTGGTTTGCGGCGGACGAAACGCTGCTTGCCCTCGCGCGCAAGGCAGCGGCGGACATCGCGCTCGACCGCTGCACATCGGACACTACGTGCCTGGAGCGGGCGCCCAGGATCGTGATCGGCGGCGCCGGTGTCTCGGGAAGCGCATTCGTCGACAACGCGGCGTTCCGTGCCTATGCGTTCGAGACGTTCGGGGCACGGGTGCTGGACATGGAGAGCGCTGCCGTCGCCCACGTCGCCTGGGCAAACCGCGTCCCATTCGTCGCGGTCCGGAGCCTCTCCGACCTGGCCGGCGGCAGCGAGCAGGGGAACCAGTTGGAGGTATTCTTCCGCCTCGCCGCGGGCAACGCCGCCGCCGTGGTCAAGGCACTCCTGCGGTCGGGGTGCACGTCAGGATTGTGCGACGTGAATTAAGTGTAGGGATATCGGGCGGTTTCGGGTATCTTTCTGACAGTTTATCTAACTGTCAGCATGGAGACTCCGAATGATGTCACCGCCCGAGTTGTCCGAACTCTCACGCA